>CAIXDD010000104.1 GCA_903918155.1 uncultured Hyphomicrobiales bacterium | reverse complement strand
CAATTCGACGCTGAGCGCGTCCATTCCGGCTCCAGACATCGATGCCCCCATCTGCCTGTGTCCTTGGCGAAAGCTATGACGCATTGCGCGCGATGCGCAATCGCGCCGCCTTGCGGCTCAATCGCGGGGATGCGCGCGCAAAGTTCTGAAAAGAAGACGACTTGGTCGAAAGGCTGGATTTTGTAATTATCAGAGATACTAAATTATTCAAGAAATCCGCACGATTTGCGGCGAAATCGCGCGAGATGGACGCCGATCAAGCGTCCGCCCGGCTTTGTCGCAAACGCCGGCGCACCCATTCACCGAGACGGCGATGAAAGCGTTCATCGCCGGTTTGGTTCTTGTTTCATCCTTGGGCGTGGAACGCGCGCATGCCGCATTGAGCCGCACGTCGCGCCGACGCGCCTGCGATGCGGGTGCGTGGATGAGACGGCGACTGTATGAGACGACGACTGGAATAAATCACGCCTTGATGAAAACACGCGTGGATGAAATCACGCCTGGATGAAATCACCTTGGAAGCGATGGTAGCGGAGGAGGGACTCGAACCCCCGACACAAGGATTATGATTCCTCTGCTCTAGCCAGCTGAGCTACTCCGCCCCGCGCGCGGGCCCGTGGGCCACGCGAGACGACGCGCATATAGGAGGGCGCGGGGAAGGGTGTCAAGGCGCGCGGCGCCCCCGCCGCGGGTCTTTTGCGGCGCGGCGTCAGGCCGTCTTGTGGATGCGCGCGAGCGTGAACAGGCCCAGCGGCGAGAGGCGCCGGCGCTCCAGCAGCACGAGGTCCGGCCGGCTGGCGATCCAGTCGCCGATCGTCTCCCATGGGAATTGCGGGCGCCAGCCCAGCTTTTCGGCGCGCTTCTCCATAAAAGCCTCGATGGCGGCGATGGGGCCGCGTTCGGCGCCGATGTGGTTGACGATCACGATCTCGCCGCCGGGCCGCGTCACGCGCGCCATTTCCTCCAGCGTGCGGCGCGGGTCGGGCACGACGGTGATGACGAAAGGCGCGACCACGGCGTCGAAGGCGCCGTCGGCATATTCGAGATTCATCGCGTCCATCACGCGCAGGTCCTCGACATGGGCGAGTCCCTGTTTGGCCACGCGCCGGCGGGCGATCTCCAGCATCGGCTCGGACAAATCCACGCCGACGACGCGCGTGTTGGGCTCGAACATCGGCAATTCGAGTCCGGTGCCCACGCCCACGTCCAGCACGCGCCCGCCCAGACGGTTGATCGCGGCGGCGGCGGCGAGCCGGCCCGGCTTCATGGCGATGGTGAACACCGCGTCATAGACGGGCGCCCAGCGCGCATAAGCGTCCTTCACGTTTTCAGTGGTGATGTCGGCGAGACGACGGCCGCCTTCGCCCGCAGGTTGTCCGTGCACCTTTCCCCTCCCGGAAATGTTGCGGATGTCCAATGTCAGGCGGCGGGTTCCGTCGCGCGGATATAGCCGCCGCCGAGAACGCGCGCGCGTGCGCCCGGCCCGTCGTAGAAAACGCAGGCCTGTCCCGGCGACACGCCTTCCTCGCCGTTCAGCAATTCCACCTTCACGCCGCTCTCGTCCACCAGCAGCGTCGCGGGGGCCGGCGCGCGCGTCGAGCGCAGGCGCGCGTGAATGTCGCAGCCGCCGGGCGGCAGGTCGCTCAATTCGCCTTCGCCGATCCAGTTCACGTCGCGCAGGCGCACGATGCGGGTGGCCAGCGCCGCCCGCGGACCCACGATCACCCGGCGCGCGGCGGCGTCGAGCCGCACGACGAACAGGGGCTCGCCTCCCGTGGCGGCCGCATCGCTCACGCCGATGCCGCGCCGTTGGCCGATCGTGTAGCGCATGATGCCGTGATGGCGGCCGAGCACACGCCCGTCCACATGCACGATGTCGCCGGGCTCGGCGGCGTCGGGGCGCAGCTTCTCGATGACTTCGGTGTATTTGCCCGTGGGCACGAAACAGATGTCCTGGCTGTCGGGCTTGTCGGCCACCGCGAGGTCGCAATCGCGCGCGATCTCGCGCACGCGCGCCTTGGGCAGATCGCCCAGGGGAAAGCGCAGGAGATCGAGCTGCGCGCGCGTGGTGGCGAACAGGAAATAACTCTGGTCGCGCTCCGCATCGGCGGCGCGGAACAGGCCGCGGCCTCCGCCGGGCAAGGCGGTCGAGGAGATGTAATGGCCCGTCGCCAGAACGTCCGCGCCGAGATCGCGCGCGGTGTCGAACAGGTCGGCGAATTTGATGTGCTGGTTGCAGGCCACGCAGGGGATCGGCGTCTCGCCCGCCGCATAGGATTGCGCGAAGGGATCGATCACCTTTTCGCGGAAGCGGCTTTCGTAATCGAGCACGTAATGGGGAAAGCCCACGCGCTCGGCGACGCGGCGCGCGTCGAGAATGTCCTGGCCGGCGCAGCAGGCGCCCTTGCGCTTGGTCGCCGCCCCGTGATCGTAGAGCTGAAGCGTGACGCCGATCACGTCATAGCCTTCGCGGGCGAGCAGCGTCGCCACCACGGAGGAATCCACGCCCCCCGACATGGCCACGACGACGCGCGTGTCCGCCGGCGCTTTCGGCAGCCCAAGCGAGTTACGCGCCGGCGAATCCTGCTCAGGCGGATTCCGCTCCGCGACCGGCGCGGTCGCGAAGGCGGGCTCGGCAGGCGCAGGCGTCAATGTCACGGTCATGTCGGCGGGTTCACGGGTGGCGTTGCGGGGGACGTGCGCAGATCGGGCGCGCGCGGCGTTGGGCGCAGGCGAGAGAAAAGCACGCCGCGCGCGAATTGCAAGGCGCGGTTTGGCCCGAAGGGGCCTGCGCTCCACGATTCGGCTTTTTCGGGGCGGACGGCCCCTTCGGGAGCGCCAAGGTTAACGCTTCCTCTCCGGGCGCCCCAAAAGGGCACGCATGGGGGCCAATTCCTAACGCATTCCCAATAAAACAATGGTTTTACAGCGTTTTTTGTCTTCGTCGCGGAGCTTCCGCTTAGACCTTTCTTAAAAGGTGGCGCGCTAATGTGGCGTCAGTGGAGTGGTGCTGGAGTTTGAGTAGACCATGACCGAGCCCTATCGCCCGAGGGTCAAGTACGTCATCGGGCCTGACGGAAGTCCCCTCACGATCGCCGATCTTCCCCCCGCCGATACGAAGCGGTGGGTGATCCGGCGCAAAGCGGAGGTCGTCGCCGCAGTGCGCGGCGGGCTCCTGTCCCTCGAAGAGGCCTGTAATCGTTACACCCTCACGGTGGACGAGTTCCTCAGCTGGCAGATGTCCATCGACCAGCATGGGCTCGCTGGCCTGCGCACGACGCGCATCCAGCATTATCGTCAGTAAGACGCGCTGATGATTTCAGAGAGCCGGCCCCTTGCGGGCCGGCTTTCGCTTGTCCGCTCCGTCAATGGAGGGCGGCGGGCGGCTCGATGTCGCGCGTGGCCTTGCCCAATTGCGAGCGTTCGAACAACAGCACCACCGGGATCGAGCCGACGAGCGGCAGGATCAGATAGAACAGCCGCCAGACGAGCAACGCCGCGAAGACGGATGTGGCGGGCACCTGCGGCATCACCGCCAGGAACACGGCCTCCATCACGCCCACGCCGCCCGGCACCTGCGAGAGCAGGCCCGCCGAGAAGGAGAGCAGGAACGCGCCCAGCACGAGCATGAAGGTCACATTCTCATGCGGCAAAGCGAAATAGATGATGCCGGCAGCCCCGATCAGCTCCATGGGCGCGGCGATATATTGGCGCGCGACGATGGGCAGGCGCGGATAGACCAGCTCGAACCCGCCGATTTTAAGCGGCGGGAAATGCCGCCACGAGCCGATGGTGTAAAGCGCGCAGAAGGCGAGCAGGGCGACGCCCGCCGCTCTCGCCACACTATCTCCCATCGCGAAAGAGGCGGACATCTCGCTCAAGGGCGCGATGATGCCCGGCTCCCATACGAGCACGACGCCCAGAAGCACGATCACGCCGAAGGCGAAGGTGAAGGAGCACAAGCCCACGAGCACCGCGACTTCGGCCGGCGACAAGCCCTTCGCCGTATAGGCGCGGAACCGCACCATGCCGCCGGAGAACACCGAGGCGCCGATATTGTGGGAGAGCGCATAGGTGACGAAGGAGCAGACGGCGACATAGAGAAGCGAGATGCCGCGCTGCCGATTGATATGGAGGAGCGCGATGCGGTCGTACCAGGCGAGCGCGCCATAGGCGAGCAGTGTCGAGAGGAAGGCCAGCAGATAGCTCGTCGGCGTGATGCCGGCCAGCTTGTCGGCGATGACGGAGGAGATGACCTGAATGTCGCCCCACAGGCCGAGCGCGTCGAGGCGCGCCTTCACGGCCGGGTCGGCGGACACTTCCGCCTGCATTTTCACGTAGAGAAGGCGAACCGACCACACGACGGCGACCAGGCCGACCGCCGGCCAAAAGAAATCCCGAATGCGCTTCACGTTTCCCTCGCGGCAGGTCCCCTCGCGGCGGCCGCTCCCCCGCGCCGAACGGCGGCGGGTCGCAGACCGTGCGCGGCCCCCCTTTGCGGGCGTGGCCGGCGCAGCCCATCCGTGCATGGACGCGGCCGGGATTCAAGAGCGCGTCCGCTTATGGCCGCAAAAAAGATCCCGAGCGCCAAGAGAGGGCGCCAAGAGAGAGCGCCAAGAGAGAGCGCCAAGAGCGAGCGCAAGGGTCGAGCGCAAGGAGCGAGCGAAGGTTTCGCTCAGGCTCCTGCGACGCGCAGGCCCAGAGGCTCGATCTCGCGCAGGTCGCTTGCGCGGTCGAGGCCCTTTTCGCGCCCTTCCAGGCTTTGCGCGCGGGACACTTCCTCCAGCGCCTCTTCCAGCGCGGCGCGCGCTTCGTCGAGCTGCTGGCGCAGTTCGCTGGCCGATTGGGCGAGATTGTCCCGACGGGTGCGCGCGGCGCGCGCATAGGTCGAATAGGCGAAATGCGTGGCGTCGGCGATGCCGGAACGCTGCTCCTCGGCGGCGATCTCGCGGTCGAGGTCGGCGACCATGCGCGAGAATTCCGCGATCATCGCGTCGATCTGCGCGACGCGCCGACGCTTTTCCTCCGCCTGAAATCTCTTGAGACGGACAAGGCTATCCCGCGACTTCATACGCGACTCTCCAACGCAAACTCTTACACGACAGGCCCGCCTTGAGGCGGCGGGCGTTCATTCCGCGAGACAAGATCAGGATGAAGGATCAAAGTTGCTCTTTCGTTACTGCGACATGGGCAAGCCGCCGCGCGAAAGCCATGCTCATGATTCGAGGCGCCTCTTAACGGTTCGTTAACCGGATCGGTTAAGGGTGCGCCATCGGCCCGGCCGCTTCGCCGCCCTTTTCCAAGGGGCGCATATGCAGCGACCCGGCGCCGACGAGACGCCGGTTTTTCAGGGGCCTGCCCCGCATCCGCCGTCTGATGCGATTTTTCAAGCGATCGTCAAAAGGGACGCTTGCCATGGGGAATCACGGTTTGTTAACCATTACGCGTTAACGTCTCGTCGTAGATGATTTGAATCGCCCATTGGGGGCGCGGACGGACGCATGAATGGCCGACGGTCGAATTCACGGGGCAAGGGTGGGGACCTGACATGCGGGTATTGTTGATCGAGGACGACAGCGCGACGGCCCAAAGCATCGAATTGATGCTGAAGTCCGAGAACTTCAATGTCTACACGACGGATCTGGGCGAAGAGGGCATCGACCTCGGCAAGCTCTATGACTACGACATCATCCTGCTCGACCTGAATTTGCCTGACATGTCCGGCTATGAGGTTTTGCGCACGCTGCGGGTGGCGAAGGTCAAGACTCCCATCCTGATCCTCTCGGGCCTCGCCGGCATCGAGGACAAGGTGAAGGGCCTGGGCTTCGGCGCCGACGATTACCTCACCAAGCCGTTCCACAAGGATGAGCTGGTCGCCCGCATCCACGCCATCGTGCGCCGCTCGAAGGGGCATGCGCAATCGGTCATCACCACCGGCGATCTCGTGGTGAACCTCGATCAGAAGACCGTGGAAGTGTCCGGCAACCGCGTGCATCTGACCGGCAAGGAATATCAGATGCTCGAGCTGCTCTCCCTGCGCAAGGGAACGACGCT
>CAIXDD010000103.1 GCA_903918155.1 uncultured Hyphomicrobiales bacterium | reverse complement strand
TCATATTCCGGGCGATCCGAACATCGTGGTGCAAAACATGCCCGGCGCCGGCGGCATGATCGCCTTCAATTACGTGTATGAAAAGGCTGCGCCCGACGGCTCGACGATCATTTTCAGCCTGTGGGATCCCCTCGCGCAGGCGCTCGGCGGCCAGGGCCTGCGCGCCCGCTACGATCAATATGAATATCTGGGCGGCATCAGCGACCTGCGCGTGAATTACATGCGCGTCGACGCCGTGCCCGGCGGCATGAAGACGCCCGCCGACGTGATGAAGGCGAAGGACATTGCGGTGGGCGCCTATGCCTCCACGGACGTGGCCGGCATTCTCGCGCATCTGTCGCTCAAGACGCTGGGCGTGCCGCACAAGGTCGTCACGGGCTATCGCGGCGGCGCGGATGTGTTTCTCGCGCTGCAACGCGGCGAGGTGCATGTGCATAACACAAGCCTGCCGACCTATCGCACGCGCAGCAAGGCCTTCATCACGTCGGGCGAAGGCATAGGCCTATCCTATCTCACCCCGTCCGACGAGAAGGGCGAATTCACCCGGCGCGCGGACGTCACCGACATGCCCGCCTTCCAGGATCTCTACAAGGACGTGCACGGCAAGCTCCCCTCGGGCCCGAGCTGGGAGGCGCTGAACTGGATGGTGCAGCAATTCGGCGAGATCGCCTATGTGGGCCTCGCTCCGCCCAAGACGCCGGAGCCCGCGCTGGCCGCCTTGCGCAAGGGCATCGAGGCGACGATGGCTGACCCGCAATTCGTCGAGGAATCCACGAAGCGCAACGGCCTGCCCTTCGAATATGTCAGCGTGAAGGACGGACAGCGGCTCTTCAAGGCGCTTTCCAACGTGTCGCCGAACGTGCTCGGCACGCTGCGCGAGACGCTGGGCTCCATGTCGAAATAAAAGGAGGCCGCAGAACCGGCCCTGACGAAAAAGGCCCGCCGGATCGGCGGGCCTTCAGATGAGCCGGCGCCCTCGGGCGTCGGCTTTTTTTAAGTCGCCCTATCGCGGGGCATCGACATTCGCCGCCTTCATGATCGGCGCCCATTTCTGGATTTCCGACGCGACGAAGGCGCGCAACCCATCCGGCGTGCGGTTTTCCGCGCGCGGGGGAATGGCGCCGATGGATTCCAGCTTGTTCTTCGTGGCGGGCTCGTCGAGCGCCTTGCGCAGCGCCGCATTGAGAACCTGCACGATCGGCTGCGGCGTGCCCCGCGGGGCGAACAAGGCGTTCCAGCCCGACGCCTGGAAGGCGGGCAGGCCCGCTTCCGTCGTGGTGGGCACGTCGGGCAGCGCGTCGGATCGCTCCGGCGTGGCGATGGCGAGCATGCGCACGCCGCCCGCCTTCACATGGGCGACCGTATGGGGAATCTGGTCGCACAGGAAATCATATTGCCCGCTCAGCAGATCGTTGAACGCCGGGCCGGAGCCGCGATAGGCGACCATGGGCGGGCGGGCGCCGATCAGCGCGGTGAACAGGATGCAGGAGACATGCGAGGTCGCGCCGATGCCGCCATGGCCGTTATTATATTTGTCGGGCGCGGCCTTGATCATCTCGATGAAGGATTTCAGATCCTGCGCGGGAAAGTTCTTGCGCACGAGCAGGCCGATGGGCGTGTCGGACAATTGGCCGATATGTTCGAAATCCTTCACCGGATCGTAGCCGAGGTTCTGGTAGATGCCCACGCTCGCGGCATGGGTGCCCATCTGCCCCACGAGAAGCGTGTAGCCGTCGGGCGTCGCGCGCGAGGCGCGCAGCGAGCCCGTGGTGCCGCCGGCGCCGGCCACATTCTCGATCACCAGCTTCTGGCCGAGAATGTTCGACATCGGCTCCGCCACGAGGCGGCCGACGACGTCGGTGTTGCCGCCCGGCGCATAGGGCACGATGACGGTGATCGCCTGATTGGGATAGGTCTGCGCCTGCGCTTGCGCGCAGCACGCGAGGATGGCGGCCGCGCAGGCCAGCGACGTCAAACGAACGCTCATGTGGTCTTCCCTCCTTCTGCGGCCGATCACGTCGGCAGATATGCGCCGCCATTGACATGGATGGTCTGGCCCGTGACGTAGCGCGCATCCGGCCCGCACAGGAACGTCACCATCGCAGCCACTTCCTCCGGACGGCCGCGGCGGCCGAACAGGGTCGCGTGATGCTTGTGATGGTCCGGCTCCTTGGCCGAATGCCCGCCGCGCTGCGTGTCGATGAGGCCGGGCGAGACGAGATTCGCGGTGATCGCATGTTCGGCGAGATCATGGGCGAGCCCGCGGGTGAGCCCGCCAAGGCCGGATTTGGCGGCCAGCACATGCACGCGCTTCTTCGCGCCGGTATAGGCGGACATGCCGCCGAGATTCACGATGGCGCCGCGACCGCTCGCCTTGAGCAGCGGCAGCATCGCGGAGGCCGTGAGGAAAGCGCCGTCGAGCGTGACGCCGATCACCTGGCGCCATTGCGCATAGGTCATGTCGCCGAAGGGCGTCTCGTGACGCACGGCGGCGTTGTTAACAAGCGCGTCGAGCCGACCGAAGGCCGTTCCCACCGCATCGCGCAGGCGCGCCACGTCGTCCTCCCTGGTCACGTCGCAGGGCACGGCGAGGCCCTTCACGCCGCGCTGCTCGATCTCCTCCACGACCGCGCGGGCGCCGGCGGCGTCCGAGAGCGCCGTCACCGCGACATGGGCGCCCGCGTCGGCGAAAGCCAGCGCGATCGCGCGGCCGATGTTGCGCGGCCCGCCCGTGACGAGCGCGACATATCCTTCAAGCTTGCGCATGTTCAAACTCCGGCCTTCGAGAGATCGACCTTGCCGCCGGCGGCGATCTGGACGAGCGCCGCCTCCAGCGCGTTCGCCCGCGCCGCGTCCCAGCCGCCGAAGCGCGCATTGGCGCGGAATTTCGCGAGGATCGCCTCGTTGGACAGCGGCTCATGGGCGCCGCCGCGCATATGCGCGCGACGCTTTTCGATCACGCGGCCGTCCTTCAGCGTCGCGCGCAGATGGCCGGTGAATTCGTTGGGATAGGGATTGGCGGGATCGATCACGAAAGAGACTTTCGCGGCGAGCGCGCGGGCGTCCTTGTCCTGCGTGCGGGCGTCGGTGAACTGGCCAAGGCCCGCGTCGCCGTCGATGAAGCCCATCGCGATGCAATAGGGCGTCGAGAACTTGCCCGCATAGCCGTTGGGCGGCGCCTGTTTCAACGCGAGCGGCTCCCACAGGCGATGCACGGTGCCCTCGCCGACTTCGCACAGGATGGAGACGATCTCCTCCGCCTTCACGCCTTCGCGCGCAAGCTCGATCGCGCAATCCACATAAGGCTGGGTCATGGTGCCGCAGGCGAAGGGCTTGAAAGCCACCGTGTCGGTCACCCAGCGTTCGCCGAGCCCGTCGAGCAGATGCGCGAATTCAGGCGTCTTCGAAGGGCCGAAGGCCTTGTAGAAACCATGCGCGCCTTCCAGAACCGTGTGGGGTCCCTTGAAGCCGGCCTCCGCGAGAAAGGCCGCGCGCAGGCCCGCCTGCGCGGCCGCGCCCGCATGCATGCGCTTGGTCCAGCTGCCGTCGGCCAGATATTCGATGATGCCGGAGGCGAGCGAGCCGGCCGTGCCCATGGCGCGGGCGATGGCCTCGCCGTCCAGCCCGATGGCCGCGCCCACGGCCACGGCGGCCGCCGGCCCGCCGCAAACGGCGGTGGGATGGAAACAGGCCTTGTGCATGGCCTGCGGCGTGACGAGCGACATGCGGCACATGATCTCGACGCCGACGGCTATTCCCTTCATCACCGCCGCGCCGTCGAGCCCGCGCTGTTGGGCGGCGGCGAGCACCGCCGGCACGATGACGGCGCCGGCATGGATCGGCCCGCCTTCGAACGTGTCGTCGAAATCCTCGCCATGGGCCGCCGTGCCGTTCACGAACGCCGCGTCATAAGCGTTCATGCCCCGCGCATGGCCGATGGCCGTCGCCGGGCCGTCCGACAGGACGGCGGCGAGGCAGGCGCGCACGTAATCGGTTTCGCGCGCGGCCACGCACAGGCCCGCGACGTCGATCATCAGCTGCCGGCAGATGTCGCTCGTCTTGGCGGGCAAGCGCGCGCCGTCCACGGCGGCGGCGAAGGCGCCGATCTGGAGCGCCACGGGCGTGGAGAAAGCAGGTGCGTCGTGCATGCGGATCACGCTTCTTTCAGATTTGCGGCGCGCGCATCCATGCGCTCGCGCCAGAGGGAATAGGCGAGGAAGAAGAAGGCCGCGACGAAGAAGCCGACGGCGATCGCGTCTTCGAGGAAGATGTCGTGTTCGCCGCCCGAGAGCAGAAGCGAGCGGCGATAATTGGATTCCACCATCGGGCCCAGGACCACGCCCAGAACCGCCGGCAGGAAGGGATAGCCGCCCTTCGCCATCAACCAGCCAAGGAAGCCGATGCCCATCACCAGCGCGACGTCGAAGAACGCGCCGTTGAGCGAATAGACGCCGCTCATCACCAGAAGGAAGACGAAGGCGGCGAGCACGGGGCGCGGGCGGTTCACCATCCACATGCAGGCGGGCAGGATCATCAGCCCGACGGGAATCTGCGCGAGGATGGCGATGAAGGAGCCGACGTAAAGCCCCATCACCACATCGGCGTTCTGTTCGAACAGGCGCGGGCCGGGAATAAGCCCGTGGATCAGCAGGCCGCCCAGCAGGACCGCGGCGGAATTGGAGCCGGGAATGCCGAAGCTGAGAAGCGGAATGAGCGAGGAGCTGGCGACCGTATTGTTGGCGGCTTCCGGCGCGGCGACGCCTTCCACCGAGCCCTTGCCGAATTCCTCGGGATGTTTCGACCAGCGCTTCGCCTCATTATAGGAGAAGAAGGCCGCGACCGAACCGCCCCCGCCCGGCAACAGGCCCTCCATGAGGCCGACGCCGCAGCCGATGCCTTGCGGCTTGAACAGGCGCTTCATCATGGGCCAGGACGGAAAGACGATGCGCACGCCCGCCGCCGCCTGCGCGCCCAGATCCACCCCGCCCGATTGGCGCATCAGCTCGCTCACCGCGAACAGGCCGATCATCGCCATGATGGGCTTCACGCCGCCCAGCAAATCGGGCAGGTCGAAGGTGAAACGGTTCACGCCCGACAGCGGGTCGATGCCCACGGTCGCCACCATCATGCCGACGAGGCCGGCGGCCAGGCTCTTGAGCAGCGAGCCGCCCGACAGCGAGGCGATGATCGACAGGCCCAGCACGCCCAGCGCGCAATAGGACATGGGCGTGAAGGCGAGCGCGAGACGCGAGAACGGCTCGGTGAAGGCGATCAGCGTGAACAGGCCGAAAAGCGAGCCGACGACGCCCGACCAGAGCGAGACGCCGAGCGCTTCGCCCGCGCGGCCCTGCCGCTTCAGTTCATAGCCGTCGATCACGGTGGCGGCCGCGGAATTGGTGCCGGGCGTGCGAATGAGAATGGCGGGAATGGAGCCGCCATATTCCGCGCCGATATAGACGGAGGCGAGCAGGACGATCGCCGAGACGGGATCCAGCGCATAGGTGAAAGGCAGGATGAGCGCCATCGTCACCGACGCCGACAGGCCCGGCAAGGCGCCGCCGATCACGCCCCAGACGAGGCCCACCAGCGCGGCGGGAATGACGGGCGTGGCGAACAGCATCGTGAAAATCTGCGAGGCGGTCGCCATTTCAGCCTCCGAACACGAGGCCGACCGGCTGCGCGACGCCGAGGAATTTCACGAAGACCAGCCAGTAGAATACGGCGCCGCCGACGCTGATCGCCGCCATGCGCCAATCGAAGGGCAGGCCTTCATAGCGCATGACGACGAAGAGCAAGACGGCCGCCGCCACGACGTAACCAAGAAGCCAGGCGAGGCCGATGAACAGCGCGGCGCAGCCCAGCAGGCCGAGCGCGCGGGGCAGCGAACCGCCCTGCGCCGCGCCCTCCTCGTCAGCGCCCTCTGCGGCCCGCGCAGGCGCCCATTGCGCGCGCACGAACAAGGCGAGCGAGACGATCGCGAGCAGGACGCCCAGCAGATAGGGCATGCCGCGCGCGCCGACGTCGTCGGAAAGCGACGAATGCGGGATCTGCGACGAGCCGTAGAGATAAAGCCCTGCGAAGATCAAAAGCCCCAAGGCGCCGGCTGCATCCTGCTTCATGGCCGCTTCCTTACTTGAGAACGCCGGTTTCCTTCAGGAAGGATTCGGTCTCGCGGGCGAAGTCGTCGACGAGGCGACCGGCGGCGGCGGCGCCGCGGAAGTCGACGATCAGGCTCTCCTGCGCATAGACCTTCTTGTAGTCCGGGTCCGCGAGCAGGAGCGGCAAGGCCTTCTCCCAGACGGCGATCACTTCGGGCGACAGGCCCTTGGGACCGGCGAGGCCGCGGAACTTGTGCACCACCACGTCGAAGCCCTGTTCCTTCACCGTCGGCATGTCGGGGAAATCGATAAGCCGCTGGTCGGTGAAGGAGGCGAGCAGGCGCACCTTGCCGCCGGCGAGCTGGGCGCGCAGCTCCTGGATCTCGCCGACGCCGGCGTCGAGCGTGCCGTTGAGCACGTTGATCATGAGATCGCCGCCGCCTTCATGGGAGACGACGGCGGCGTTCACCTTCGCCGCATTCTTCAGCCGCTCGGCCGCCTGACGTTCGAGCGAGGCGGGATTGGCGACGCCGAAACGTCCGCGCGCCTTGCGCGCATGTTCGATCACGTCCTTCACGCTCATGTAGGGTCCGTCGGCGCGCGTATAGAGCACTTCGGGATCCGCGAAGACCACCGCCAGCGGCTGCAGGTCGCGGAACGTGTGCTGCGGCTTCGACATGAGCGAGGTGTAGATATAGGTCGGCGTGATGGCGTAGAAGATCGAGCCGTCGGGCTTGGACGTCGCAAGTTTCGACATGGCGCGCGCGCCGCTGCCGCCCGACACATTGTCCACGACGAAGGTGGCGTCGATATATTTGCCGAGATGTTTCACCATCTCGCGCAGGAAAATGTCGCTGCCGCCGCCCGGGCTCGAATGGGTGACGAGCGTCACGACCTTGTGCGGATAGGGGGCGGGCTGGGCCTGCGCGCCGGACTGGCCGGGCGCGACGAATGCGGCCAGCGACAACGCTGTGAACGACAATGCGGCTACAAGCCTTTTCATGACGCTTCTCCCTTCGCTTCGCAGGCCGCGGCGGCCCGCCGTTTGCCGATGAATGCGCGCGCGCCTCACGCGGCGCGCGCGTCTCGTTTAATGCGCGACGTCGAACGCCATGATCTGGGCGAGCGAGGCGGCGTCGCCGACGTTCTCCAGTCCCTTCACCGCGGCGAGCAGGCGCGCCTGCGCGTCGTCGGCCATCGCGCCTTCGGCGCACATGCGGAACTTGCCTTCAAGATCGGCGTCGCAGATCGGATTGAGCGGGCCGCCGCGATAGCGTTCGTCCGCCCATTGCACGAGCTTGCGCCCGTCCTTCGTGTCCACTTCGATGCGCGAGCGGATGAGATCGTAGCCGCGCGCGTCGATTTCGGGGTCGCCCAGGCATTGCGTGCGCTTCTGCATGTCCTGCATGGCGGGCGAGGAGACGAATTCGTCGAGGAATTCGTGATGGCTCGCGCGGCGCTTGAGGATCATCATCGACAAGAGCGCCGGCATGGAGAATTTCGCCTGCAGGTGATTGGCCGCCAGCGGATAGCGGATCGGCTCGAGGATGTTCTTGCCGGCGTAGAAGCGGATCGCCTCCACCTCCTCGGGCTTGAGATCGTTGTCGAGGACGAGCTTCAGCATCGCGTCCATCGACTGATGCGTGAGAATGCCCGACGGGAACGGCTTGATCGACACGCCGGGATCCACGATCGTCAGCGTCTTGCCGAAACCCTGCGCCGGCTTGGCGGGATCGAAACCTTCGCCCATCACGGCGAAGAACCCCCATTGCCCGTCCAGCACCGTGGGATCGGCGGTGAAGCCGCGCGCGGCGAGAAGGGCGGCGGTGACGCCGTTCTCGGCGGCGCGCCCGACATGCAGCGGCTTCGTCATCGTGCCGAAATTGGCGCGGATGCCGGCGGCCAGCGACGCGGCGATGCCCAGCGCATGGGCGAGCTTCTCGCCCTTCAGGCCGAGGAGTTTCGCCGCCGCCGCGCAGGCGCCGAACGTGCCCACCGTGCCCGACGAATGATGGCCGCGCCGATAATGGCGATGGGACATCCATTCGGAAATCTTGCACTCGACCTCGAAGCCCGTCTGGAAGGCGAGCATGAAGCGCTTGCCGTCGACGCCGCCCAGACGCTGCGCCATCACGATGGAGGCGGCGAGCGGGGGAACGGACGGATGGGTGAGAAGGCCATAGACATGGGCGGGATCATGGGAGACCTGCGTGTCGTCCCAGTCATGCGCATGGCCGGCGGTGCCCAGCACGCGCGCGGCGACCGCCGCAGGCGCCTTGCGCTGGCCGCCCGCCAGAAGCAACGCATCCTGCCGGCCGCCCTGCTCGATGGCGTCCTCCACGAGAATATGGACCGAATGTTCCGAGCAGCCGGCGATCATCACGCCCAGCGTGTCGACCATGCAGCGCTTGCCGACGCGCAGCGCCTCTGCGGGCAGATCGCCATAGCCGACGTCTTCGATGAACTTGATCGCCTCGACGGTGATCGCGCTCTGCTGTGACATGCGTATGCCTTTCTTTCTATGTGCTGGAAGCGGACGCGGCGGAGGATTCCGCGGAGAGAAGCCGCTCGCGGGCGCGGGCGACGTGATTGGCGAATGTCTCGCGCGCGGCGGCGGGATCGCGGCGCGCGACCGCCTCCACCATGGCGCGATGCTCCGCATTGGAGACGGCGAGGCCGCCGCCCTGCACGAGCGAGCGCGCGCGGAAGAGATTGAGCCGTTTCACGAGATCGCGGTAATGAGCCGCGAGCACGGGATTGCCGGCGGCCTCGACGATGTAATCGTGGAAGGCGAGATTGAGCGGGTAATAAGCCTCGAAATCGCGAGCGCGCGCCGCCTCGTCCATGGCGTCGAGCCGGGCGCGCAATTGCGCGACGAGATCCTCGCTCGCGCGGCGCGCCAAAGTCTCGCCGGCAAGGCCGAACAAGGCGGCGCGCACGTCATAGATCTGGGTGGCTTCGGCGGGATCGACGCGGCGCACGAAATAGCCGCGATTGGGCACGGACACGACAAGGCCGGCGGCCTGCAGGGTGCGCAGCGCCTCGCGCAGCGGACCGCGACTCACGCCGTAATGGCCGGCGAGGGCGTTCTCGTTCACGCGGCCGCCGGGAACCAGCTCGCCGCCGAGAATCGCCTTCTCGATCTCTTTCTCCAGCACGCCGGGCAGAGAACGGGTGCGCAATACGGTCAGATCGTCCAACGCGCCTCTCCCTCGGTTGCGGCCCAGACGCCGCCCTCGTGCCTTCCCGATTGCAGATTGTCAACAATCTACAGAAGCAGGCCATGCGGGCGGGGCGGGTCCGAACGGCGGGCGCAAGCGGCGTTCGGAGCGGCGTTCGGAGCGGCGTTCGGAGCGGCGCTTTCGGGTCAGGCCTTGGCTTGCAGGCGGGCGAGCAGGTCGGCGGCGAGCGCGTAAGCCGTCGTCAGCGAGGTTTTGGGATTGTCGGGCGCGGGGCGGCCGGCGATCTCGAAACGGGCGTCCACGCAATCGGATTTGATGCTGATTTCATGGATGTTTCGGTTCACGCCCGGATCGGCGACCAGCCGCACGCGGGTGGCGGCGAAGCCCGCCCCGGCCAGCGCGACCGTGGCCGCGACATTGGCGTTTTGCGGAAAGGCGCGGGCGGCCCGCCCGGCGTCTCCCTCGAAGAAAACCGCAGGTTCGGTCAGCCGGTCGAGGTCGAGAAGGCTTTCGGCCGGCGTGCCGCGCCAGGCCTCGGGCGGCTTGCGCGAAATATAGAGCACGTCGCTCAGGCCGGAGAGGCGGGCGACGGCGAGCAGGTCGAGCCCGCCAACGGCCCCTGCGCACAGGCTCCAGCGTGCGCCGCCGGCGAGGGCGGCCGAATCAAGCCGGGCCCGCACGTCCTCGTCGGCCAGCGCGCCGGCGGAGACGATCACGAGATCGACGCCCGCGCCCAGCAAGAGGGGTCCGAGGTCGCGCACCGCCGCATGGCCGGCGGCCTCGGCCACGAGCGTCGGGCGGCGGGCGAGCAGGGCGGCCGGATCGTCCACCACGGTGACGGATCGGGCCAGCGAGCCCTCGAACGCGTCGAGCGCGGCATGGGCGCGCGCCCCCGCCCCTTCGCGGGCGAGGCAGACCACGTCCTCCAGCCGGGGGATCGCCCCTTGCGCGACGGCGGTTTCGAGACTGGCCAGCGTCTGGCGGACGATGGCGCCGAATCCGATGAGGCCGAGTTTCACGGGGCCTCCGGCGGCGGACGACGCAACGAAGCAACGCGGGACATGGGATGATCTTGCGCAGGCGAGGGACAAGCGAACGAAGCGACCCTAGTCCGCCCCCGCCCCGCCCGCAATCGAGGCGGCGGCGGGTCGCTTTTGGGATCGCCTTTGGTCCCGCCAATGATCCGCCGGCGCGGGCCGGCCGAACAGATAGCCCTGCCCCAGCGCGAAGCCCGCCTCGACGAGCCAGGCCCGCTGGCCCTGCGTCTCCACGCCCTCCGCCAGAACGACGACGCCGATGCGCCGGCCGATCAGGGCCACCGCTTCGAGAATTGCCTGCGACACGGGATCTTCCGTCGCGCCGGTCACGAAACTGCGGTCCACCTTCACCACGTCGAAGGGCAGTTCGCGCAGATAGGCGAGGCTGGAAAAGCCGGTCCCGAAATCGTCGATGGCCACGCGCACGCCCATGCGGCGCAAATCCGACAGCGCGGCGATGGCCTGACCCGGCTCGCGAATCAAGACGCTCTCGGTGACCTCCACGCCCATGCGGGCGGGATCGACGCCTGCCGCACGCAGGGTCTGCGCGAAACGACCGGCGAATCCGGGCTCCACGAGCTGGCCGGCGGAGACATTGAGCGAGACGGCGCATGCGCTCCCCAGCGCCGCAAGGTCGCGGCAGGCCTGCCCCGCCATCCAGTCCGACAAGGCGGCGATGTCGCCGCTCGCCTCGGCCAGCGGGATGAATTCGGCGGGGGGCACGAGCGCGCCGCCGTCGCGCCAGCGCAGCAGGGCCTCGAAACCCAGCGCGCGGCCGCTGCGCAGGTCGCAGATCGGCTGATATTCGAGATGCATGTCCCCCCGCCCGCAGGCGTGGGGCAGGCGCGCGCGCAAATGGTCGCGACGGGCGGTCTCAATGGATTTGAACGACACAGGAAGGCCCTCGAAATCTGCGGCCCGAACGACACGGCGTCAGCTCCACAATGGCGGGACGCGGGCCGTCGCGCAAGCGGCCGGCGCGGGCGACAGGGCGGATGATCCGGCGGAGGATCTGGCACGTCTATCGCATTGCAGCATGACGGCGGCGCGATCCGCGGCCGCCGCCCCGCGAAGGAGGCCAGAATGCACGCAGGACAAAGAGTGCGCCTGAAACCGGACTCCCGGCTCGTCGCCGATCGCGGCGTGTCGCCCGGCTGCGAGGGAATCGTGATTTGCGCCTATGAAGGGCGCACGCCGGGCCTCGGACAGGCCCAGCGCGCCGACGTGCGCTTCGAGGGGCGCGTGTTGTGGAGCGTGCCCTCGGATCAATTGGAGCCGATGCGCGACGCCCGCGCCGCCTGAGACGCCGCCCGATCCTTGCGCAACGCGCCTTCGCCTTGCGCAAGGCGCCTAAAGGGAAGGCGGCGCCTATTGCGCCGCTTGCGGCGCCGGCGCGCGCAGACCCGCCAGCATGGTCGCGATGCCGAGCAGCGTGAAACCCGCCGACAGCCAGAAGACGAAATCCGGCCGGCCCATGTCGACCATCAAGCCATAGGCGATGGGCCCGATCACCTGCCCGCCCGCATAGCCGGTGGTCACGAAGGCGAAGACCGTGCCCACGCTCACCGCGCCCGCCGCATGGCGCACGGAGACGTCGCGCGACGCGTTGACGAGTCCGCGCATGGCGCCCGACACGCCCAGAAGCGCGGTGGCGATTATGAAGGGAAGCGCGTTCACGCCCACGATGGCGACGGCCACGCCCGATATGGCGAAACAGGTCGCCAGCACGACCTCCTGCGAACGCGCCTTGTCCGCCACATAGCCGCCCGGCAGAACCGCCAGCATTTGCGCGGCCTGATAGATCGTCAGCGCCGCCGCGGCGGCGGCGAGCGGCACGCCATAAAGCTCATGCAAGGACACGACGGAGAAATGCACGACGCCGGAATTGGCCGCCGAGGAGAACATGTAGAAAGCGAAGAGCGAGAGAATGCGCGGCGAGGCGATCAACAGGCGCCATTGCGCGCCGCGCGACTTGCGCGGGCCGGATGCGGAGCCGGACGTCGAGCCCTCGTACCAGGCGGCGGGCGCAGCCGCCATGAGAAGCGCGAACGCCATGCCCATGAGCCCGGCCGATTGCAGCGCGAGCGTCCAGCCGCCATAGGCGGACACGAAGGCGACGAACAAGGGGCCCGCAAGGAAGCCGATATTGCCGGCCAGCGAATGGACCGACAGCGCGCGGCCGATGCGCGGGGCGCCCACGACCGAATTGAGGATCGTGTAATCGGCGGGATGGAACACGCTGGAGCCCAGCCCGCCCAGCGCCATGGCGGCCGCCAGACCCCAGAAGCCCGTGACATAGGCGGCCAGAAAAATGGCGAGCCCATTGACGAACAGGCCGGCGATGAGCACGAGCCGGCCGCCGAACCTGTCCACGAGGAAACCCATGGGCGTCTGCAGCGCGCCGGTGATGACGGCGTAGATCGTCACCGTGAGGCCCATGTCCACGTAGTCGAGCCCGAGATCCTTGCGCAGCAGCGGAAAGAGCGGCGGCGCGCACAGCATGTAAAAATGGCTGAGCATGTGGGCGAAGCTCACAAGGCCGATCACCGGCGCCTCGCGGCGGCGCGCCTGCGCGTCTTCATTCATGTGCGGTCCTCTGGGCTTCGTCGCGCGGCAAAGTGCGGCCAAGGCGCGCCGCTGTCCAGCCCCTCGACGCTCGCCTTGCAAGCAGCGCTGTTTTGCGGTCTGATCAAGCCAACTAAGAATTCGGGAGGAGTCCTGCGGCATGTTCCGCGCAAGGGCACGGCGCTGACGCTCGCGCGCTGAGATGAAGCGCGACGAGATGAAGCGCGCCGAGACGAGGCGCGACGCATCAAGCGACGCTCTCGCCCGATCCCCGTTGATGATTTTGAAAGGCTGCGCATGCGCGCGGCCGGAACGACAGGACAGAAGAATGGGCGCGCTGCAGGTCAACGAACGTCAACATCGCCTGATCGAGATGGAATTCCCCACGTTCTCGCCCGAGGAAATGCAAAATCGGCGCAAGGCGATCGCCGGATTGATGGAGACGGCGGGCGCCAAGGCGGTGCTGTTCTCGGGCGGCGACCGCAAGGGCTCGGCCACGCAATGGCTGACGGGCTGGCCCAGCACCAGCGGCCATTTCGTGATCTTCACGCCCGGCGCGCAGGATGCGCTCTATGTGAAAAATCCCAACAACGCGGCGCTGGCGCGCGTGCTCTCGCCGCACAGCGACGTGCGCTGGGGCGCGGAAGGAAGCCAGACGCTCGCCATTCGCGAACTCGCGCGGCGCGTGGGCCCCGGCGCCAGAATCGGCGTGCTCGGCTCCTACGGATACGGCCTGCATGAGAAGCTCGTCGAGGCGGGTCTTGCGCCGGTGGACCTCAACAGAGGCTATACGCGCCTGCGCATGATCAAGAGCGCGGAAGAGCTGGACTGGCTGCAGATCGGCTGCGCGCTCACCGATCTCGCCGTCGAAGCGCTGGAGCGGGAGACGCGGCCGGGCCTGAGCGAATATGAACTCGGCGACGTGATCGAACGCGCCTATGCGCCGCTGGGCGGCCTGACGCAGATCCATTACACCGGCGTCACCTCCATGAGCGATCCCGATTGCTGCGTGCCCTCGCAGATCGCGCGCAACAGGAGGGTGAAGGCGGGCGATATCGTCTTCACGGAGATCGCCGTCTCCTTCTGGTCCTATCCCGGCCAGATCCAGCGCTCCATCGCCGTCGGCGCCGAGCCGACGCCTCTTTATCGCGACCTCCACGCCGTCGCGCAGGAAGCCTATGACGCCATCTTCCAAAGCGTGCGCGCGGGCGCGCATGTGGAGGAGCTGCTCGACGCCGCCTCCTGCATCGCGGCGAAGGGCTTCACCATCTGCGACGATCTCGTGCACGGCTATGGCGGGGGCTATCTGCCGCCGATCCTTGGCACGCGCGAACGCCCCTCCGCCGCCGTGCCCGACATGCGGCTCGAAGAGAATATGACGATCGTCATCCAGCCCTCGGTGATGACTCTCGACGGAAAGGCCGGCGTCCAGACCGGCGAATTGGTGCGCGTCACGAAAGACGGCGCCGAACGCATGCACAAGGCGGCGCCAGGTTTCCGCCGCGCAGCTTGAAGGAGAACCCCATGCGCATCGCAGCATTTGCAGCCGGCCTCATCGCCTTCGCCGCCCCGCACGCCGATATGACGGCGCGAGCGGAATTCAATCTCGCCGGCAAGACCGTCAATGTGACGGTGGCTGGCGGGGTCGGCGGCGGCGTGGATCTCTACGCGCGCCTCTTCGTGAATTACCTGCGGCTCTATCTGCCGGGCCAGCCCAATATGGTGGTGCAGAATATGCCCGGCGGAGGCGGCCTGCAGGGCGTGCAGAATGTCTATAACATCGGCGCGAAGGACGGCACGTCCATCGGCGTCACGCCCGCAGGCCCCATCAAGGAGCCTTTGATGGGCAACAGCAAGGTGAATTACGACCTGCGCAACTTCCGCTGGGTCGGCAGCATGACGTCGGAAGACACCGTCTGCCTCGTGTGGCACACGTCGGAGGTGAAGACCATCGACGACGCCCGCCGTCGCGACGTGCCGATCGCGGCCACAGGCGCCGCATCCAATTCCACGCTCGGCCCGCTGCTGATGAACAACCTGCTCGGCACGCGTTTCAAGCCCATTTCAGGCTATGACGGCGGCACGTCCATGCTTGCCGTCGAACGCGGCGAAGTGGACGGACGCTGCGTGACGCTGAGTTCGATTCAGGTGGGCCAGCCGCGCTGGCTGACCGAAAATCTCGTGCGGATTCTCTTCACGGTCTCCAAGATGGACGGCGTGAAGGAAGCCGCCGGCGCGCCCTATGCGCGCAATCTGCTCAAGACGGATGCGGAGCGCGCAGCCTATGATTTCTTCGGCGCGTCCGATGAAATCCAGAACCCCTATTTCATGCCGCCGGGCACGCCCGACGACGTGGTGAACGGCTATCGCGCCGCCTTCATGAAGGCGATCAACGATCCCGCCTATCGCCAGGAAGCCGGGGCGCGCCGCCAGCGCATCGAACCGCTCGACGGCGCGGCGGTGGAGAAGGTGATCGCGTCCATGTACGCCACGCCGCAGGAGGTGGTCGAGCGCGTGAAGCGCGCGACCAGCCTCGCCGGCGGAAAATAGGCCGGGAAACGGCCTATTCGTCGAAGCCGGTCGCGATGGCGCGGCCGGCGAGATCCACCCAGACCCGCTCGGAGCGGAAGGGCTTGCCGGCGATCCGGTCGACAAGCCAGTCGGAGAGCAGGACGTTCTTGTCCTCGCCATTGTCGGTGCTGGGCGAATCCCCCACGCCGTGATTGGCGCCTTCATAGATCACGAGGCGCTTGGGCGCCTTGATGAGCTTGAAGAGAGCCTCCGTATGCTCGATCGGCGAAAGCTGATCGTTCTCGCCGGCGATGGCCATATAGGGACAGACGATCTTCGGCGCGACGGGGCGCAGGTCGATCTTCTTGCAGAACGCGTCGAAGGCCGCCTCGTCCTCATAGCCCGACATGAACATGAAGCGCGCCTTGAAGGTCGGCGAGGCGAGATTGAAGATCGTGTGGCAACCGGGCTCCTGACAGACGCCGGCCACCGCATAGCCCTTGATCTTGTCGCCGAGCGCGGCGGCGGCCACGGTGCCGAAATAACTGCCGAAGCTCGAAGAGCGGATCGCGAGCCGATTCATGTCGATATGGGGATGTTGCGCGAGCCGGGCGTGAATGGCGAGGCCGGCCTCGCCGAAATTGCTCTCGGTGAAGAAGATCCCGCGCGAGGCGGCCTCCGCCTGCCCCGGCCCGTCGACGGCGAGCACGGCCAGGCCGCGCGCGAGGAAGCGGTCGCCATAGATGGAGACCATGTTCTCCTTGCTGCCGTCCATGCCGCCGATGGAGATGACGCAGCCGAAGGTCTCGCCCGGCGCAGGCTTGCGCGGCAAATGAAGATAGGCCGGCAGCGACTTGCCTTGAAACGGCACCTCCACCTTCTCGATGGGATGGGGCGCGAAGCGGATGAATTTCGCGTAGCAGGCGTTCATCTCTTTTTCGGCGGCGTGCAATTGCTCGCTCGCCTCGAACAGGGGCCAGCAGGACGAGGCCCACAGAAGCGCGGCGGCGATGTAGCTCTCCGCCGCCGTGACGTGGCGGCCCTCGTTCTCATAGGCCAGCGCCTTGGCCTGACGCTTGCGCGCGGCGGCGGCGAATTCGCGATGAATGTCGTCGAATTTCTTGATGCGGCGCGCGACGGCCTCGAAATCCTTCTCCGCGACCTCGCCGCCCGGCTTGCTCTTGGAGGCGATGCGGTTCTGGTCCCAGTTCACGCCGATGGTGCGGATCACCGCATCGAGCAGCCAGCGCTGCTCCTGCCACCTGCGGATTCGCCCTTCGATCGCGGCGCTCGCCATGTCTTGTCCTCCCGATGTTTTTTGAATCTTTTTTAAATCGATCCCGCGCGACGCGCGAGCGCGCGGGATTTTCCCGCGCGCGGCGTCTGTCGCCGATGCGCCGCCCGCGTGCGGGCGGGCGGGCTCACCAGGTCTTGACGACCGGATTCTCGATGGCTTCCTCCAGCGGGTCGGCCGGACGGAACAGGCTCGACGGACGCAGGCGCCCGTCGGCGCCGATCTGGTCCATGTCGCAATAGATCTCGAATTCGTAGCCGTCGGGGTCGAGGAAATTGATGCTGGTGTTGCAGCCCGCGCCCTTGCGGCCTTCGAAGACGATGGGGATGTTATTGGCCTTCAGATAGGCCTTCGCCTTTTTCAAAACCTCGACATCGTCGACCTCGAAGGCGAGATGCTCCACCTGCAGGCCGGTGGCCATGTCGCGCTTGGGCTGTTTGCCGGGCTTCATCGGGCGCAGGCCGATGGCGTGGTGATCGGCGCCGCAGCGGAAGAAAACCATGCCGTGGCGGTTGCGATCGGTCTCTTCGAACCCCATCACCTCCGTCCAGAATTTCACGCTGCGCTCGATGTCGCTCACCTCATAGACGAAGTGACCGAGCTTGTTCACCTTGATCGGCGAGGAGCCCTTATATTCGTCGGGATGGAATTTCTCGGCGTCATAGACGTCTTCGCGGCGGGAGGCCGTCCGTTCGTGGATACCCATTGGTTGTCCTCCAAATGCTGAGACCGGCCGATTTTACCGGCTTTGACGCTGTGCGCCAGAGTCTGCGAGACCCTGCTGCGCTTGGCTTCAAGTGTCAGCGCGCGCGAAAGATTGTCAAGGCGACGCCGCGGGTCGGCGACGCCGCGGATCAATGACCGGCGGCGCGCGCCAGAACCGCTTGCGCCCCGCCCGGCGGCTGCGCGCCCGCCCAGGCGACGAAATGGTCGGGCCGCACCAGCACGAGCGGCGCCGCATAGGCCTGTCGCGCCGCGCCCTCGGCGGGCTCGCGCAAAACCTTGAGCGGGATCGCGCGCGCCCGCGCAGCCGCCTCGAAGGGCGCGACGTCGGACTCGGGCGCGCCCAGCGCGAGCAGGGTGAAGCCCTCGCCCAAGGCGTCATAGACGCCGGAGCCGTCGGCCAGCGCCTGCGGGGCGAGATGGTGGCCGGCGCGCGCGCGGAACGCATGCTCGCCAATGGCGCCCGATTGCGCGCCCGGGGGGCCGAAGACGACGGGCGATCCTTCGTAATGAGGCTCGAAGCCGGAGATTTCGGCCTCGACGCCCTGCTGGCGCTTGCGCCAGGCCGCCTCGAAATCCGCGCGGTCGCGCGCAGGATCATGCGCGCGCAGGAAGGTGCGATCGGAATCGATATATTTCTGGATGAAGTCGCGCGCCGTGGAGGCGAAGACCGGGCGGCGCTCGGCGTCATAGGAGTCCAGCAGGCCGGGGCCCGCCTCGCCCCGCAGGGCGGACGCCAGTTTCCAGCCCAGATTGCGCGCGTCCTCCAATCCCGTGTTCACGCCATAGCCGCCATAAGGGGGATGGGAATGGGCGGCGTCGCCGGCGATGAACACGCGGTCCTTGCGATAGGAATCCGCGATCGCGATGCGCAGGTCCCAGAAGCCGATATGTTCGAACGCGCAGGCGAAAGGCGCGCCGACCGCGCGCTCGAGATAAGCGTGGAAATCGAAATTCTCCCGCGTCGTCCCCATCGGCACGGGCGCATGGAAAAACCAGGTGTCGCCCGTGTCCACGCGGCCGAAGAACAGCCAATAGCCATCGAGATCGGGGTGGAGCACGTTGAAGAAGGATTTGCCCTTGTAGCGGGCGAGCAGACTATTCAGCTCCGGCGCGTGGAAGACCAGAAGCACCATCAGCTTGTCGTGATCGCTGCGGGTCTGGGTCAGGCCCGCCTGTTCGCGCACGAGCGAACGGGCCCCGTCGCATCCCACCGCATAGCGCCCGCGCAGCCGCCGGCGGGCGCCGTCGCGGTCGGCGATCTCCACTTCGACGCCATCCGAATCCTGTCGCACACCTTCGCATGTCCAGCCGAACAAAGCCTCGATGGCGGGAACCTGCGCGGCGCGTGCGCGCAGCGCGGCTTCGGTGGCGTATTGGGGCAGGCGCTCATTGTCGCAGGCGTAATAGGGACGCACGAGCGCGCGCTGATACCAGTCGTAATGATGTTCGCTCAGAAGCGAGCCATAGGCCGTGAGGCCGCCGATGCCGAATTCGACGGGAATGGGGGCGGCCGCGCGCACCTGCTGCTCGAGGCCCCATGCGCGGAAATGCTCCATGGTGCGCTGGGTGAGATTCTGGCCTTTGGGAATCGGCTGCGGCGTGACGTGGCGCTCCACCACGATGCAGGAGATCCCGCGCAGCCCCAGCTCAAGCGCGAGGCCGAAGCCCACCGGCCCGCCTCCGACGATGATCACGTCCGCTTCGCCGTTTCGTCCGCCGTCCTGCGCCAAACTCATATCCTCACACGCTCCATGCTTGCGCCGCTCGCGCCTGCGCCTTATTCCGATGCTTGCTTGCTGCGTCAGCGCCCGCGCGAAACGGGCCCGAACGCGCCGCGAAAGACTCTCGCCCATGAACGGACACCCATGAACGCCAAAGCCCTCGCTTGTCTCTGCGCGACGCTGACGACCGGTTGCGCCAGCCTCGACACGGCGCCCGCGCCCCGCGTGCGCCCGGACGTGGTGGCCGAAATGAACGCGCTGCGCAAGAGCGCCGGCGTTGAGCCCGTGCGCGTCATCGACCTGCCCATGACGAGCGCGCGCGCGCGTGGGGCGTGGTCCCATCGCAATGGGACTCTCGCCGCAGGCCATGCGGGTTTCGGCGTCGATGTGATGGGCGCGAACACGCCGGGGGCGTGGGCGGGCGAAAATCTCTATCGCGGACCCGCGCGCTCCAGCGCGAAAGAAATCGTCGAGACGTGGTCTGAAAGCCCGCGGCACAAGAAGATCATGCTGCACAAGGGCGCGCAGGCCTGCGCCGCCGCCAGCGTCGCCGACGACAGGCTCGCCGTGGTCGCGCTCACCTGCGCGGGCGACCCCTGACGCGCGGGCCGGCCCAACCTGGCGCGCAAGCCTGTTGACGCGCGAACCTTTGGGCGATGTCCCAACGCCATGAAAAAGGGCGCCCGGAGGCGCCCTTCGTTATGTCCTGGCCTCAAGCGGCGATCAGGCCCAGCTGAGATCGTGCAAGCGGAACGGCGTGGAGCGGATGCGCTTGCCGGTCGCCGCGAAGATCGCATTGGCGACGGCGGGAGGAACCGGCGGGCCCGCAGGCTCACCCATGCCGCCCCATTTCTTGCCGCCCGTGAGCGCGAAATGCGCCTCCACTTCCGGCGCCTGATCGATGCGCAGGAGATTGTAGGAGTCGAAATTCGTGTTCACGAAACGCCCGCCGCGCATGTCGAGGCCGCCGTGCCAGGCGTGCGACAATTCATAGATCGCCGCGCCTTCGATCTGCTCGACCGCGCCGCGCGGATTGATGACATGTCCGCAATCGGCGACCACGACGATCTTCTCGACCGTCAATTGACCGCGCCGGCTGACGGTGACGGTCGCGCAAGCGGCCGCGATGGTGCCGTGGCACTCGACCGCCGCGACGCCCATGCCCTCGCCCTTCTTGAGGTCGGTGCGATAGCCCGACTTCTCCTTCAGCGTCTTGAGCACGCGCTGCCAGTCGTCCTTGCCCTTCGTCATCTCGATGCGCCAGTCGAGCGGGTTCCAGCCGCCGGCGAGCGCGAGTTCGTCCACGAAGGATTCGATCATGAAGCCGGTCTGGTTGGCGCCCGGCGCACGATGCGTCGAGCTGGGCACATGGGTGTCCAGATTGTGCCGCTCATGATGGCGCAGCGGAATGATGTAGGGCATGGTGGCGATGCCGTAATCGGCGGTCGCCGGGCCCCATTGGTTCGCCTTGTCCAGCGAAAACCAGACCGCGCGGGTGCTGATCGCTTCCGGCAGGCCGTTGGCGCCGAGGGAGGCGCTCAGGCGCGCCGCCGACATCGGGCGCTGCTTGTCCTGCGCGACGTCTTCTTCGCGGCTCCAGAGCACCTTCACCGGGCGCTTCAGCCGCTTCGACAATTCGGCCGCCTGACGGGTCACCGCCGTGCCGCCGGCGCCATTGCCGCCGAAGCCGCCGCCCAGGAACATGGTGTGGCCGAAGACGTCCTTTTCAGGAACGCCGACCTGATTGGCCACGAGCTGGATGGCGACGGACTGATCTTGCGTGGGCGACCACACGTCCACGCGGCCGTCCTGCACATGCACCGTCGCATTGATCGGCTCCATGCGCAGATGCGCTTCGAAGGGACGCTCATATTCGGCCGTGACGACCTTTTTCGAGGCGGCGATGGCCTCCAAAGCCTTGGGCTCCTCCTTGGTCATGAGGCCCGTCTCGCCGAGCATTTTCTTCGCATGGGCCGAGAGCGCGGCGTTGTCGACTTTCGCGGATTCGCCGAAATCCCATTCGACCGGCAGAAGGTCCAGCGCCGTCTTGGCGCGGAACCAGGAATCGGCCACGACGGCCACGGCGTCCTGCATGTCAGGCTGACCGCGCTTGCCGGGAACGGCGCGCAGCTCGAAAGCGCCGACGATTCCGGGACGATTCTTGATCGCCTCGAAATTGAAGCTCTTGAGCTTGCCCCACGGCACGGGGCTCGCCTTGACGGCGGCGTAGACCATGCCGGGCAGACGGGTGTCGACCGCATATTGCGCGCTGCCGTTCACCTTATGGGGAATGTCGAGGCGCAGCACGTCCTTGCCGAGCAGCCACCAATCCTTCGCCTGTTTGATCGCCGGCTCTTCGGCCAGTTTCACGGCGGCGGCGGCGGAGGCGAATTCCGCATAGGTCGCGCGGCGCGCGCCCGAGGTCAGCACGCCCTGTTTGGCTGCGACCTGCGCGCGCGGCACGCCCCAGGCCTGAGCGGCGGCTTCCTTCAGCCGTTCGCGCGCGGAGGCGCCCGCCTGCATGATGTGAGGATGCTGGCGCCAGACGAGCTGCGAGCCCGCCGTGAACATCGTCACATATTCCTTGTTGTTGCGCAGATGGCGATTGGCGTCGGCGAACACCGCCTGGACCTTCGACCATTCCACGTCGAGCTCTTCGGCGATCATCAGCGCCACGGAGGTCATGCCGCCCTGCCCCATTTCCGTATGGGGCACGCGGATCGTCACCGTGCCGTCGGGGTCGATGGCGAGCCAGGCGTTCACCTCGACGCCCTTCGTCGGCGTCGTCCAGGGACGCGATTCGGTCTTGGCCGCATGGGCCTGCGGCACGTGGAAGCCCAGAAGCAGGCCGCCGGCGGCGCCGACGGAGGTCTGGATGAGCGCGCGGCGGGAGAGATTGACGTCGGTCATGATGGTCTCCTCACGCGCCGGAAATCTGCGAGGCGCGGCGGATGCCGGCCTTGATGCGCTGATAGGTGCCGCAACGGCAGATATTGCCCGCCATGGCCTCGTCGATCTGGCGATCGGTCGGCTTGGGGCTCTTCTGCAGGAGGGCGGCGGCGGACATGATCTGGCCCGACTGGCAATAGCCGCATTGGGGCACGCCCACTTCGCGCCACGCCTGCTGGACAGGATGGCTGCTGTCCTGCGACAGGCCCTCGATGGTCGTCACCTTCTTGCCCGCCACGGCGGACACCGCCGTCTGGCAGGATTTCGTCGCCTGCCCGTCCACATGCACGGTGCATGCGCCGCAGCGCGAAATGCCGCAGCCATATTTGGTGCCCGTGAGCCCGATCGCGTCGCGCAGCACCCACAACAAGGGGGTTTCCGGCTCGATGTCCACGGAGTGGGACACGCCGTTGATGGAGAGGTTGATCGCCATGGAGCGTTTCCTTCGTTTGCGGCCCTTTTCATGAGCCCTGAGATTAAGCTATTGCTTGCCGCGAAAATTGGCAATCCGTTCCTGAACAAGAGCGGTGGGGAAGGAACCGAGGAGGACAGAG
The DNA here is from genome assembly GCA_903918155.1 of uncultured Hyphomicrobiales bacterium. Classification (GTDB taxonomy): domain Bacteria; phylum Pseudomonadota; class Alphaproteobacteria; order Rhizobiales; family Beijerinckiaceae; genus Terripilifer. Next base: position 15,141 of record CAIXDD010000103.1, on the reverse strand, counting down.
CCCGATGAGGCGTGCGTTTGCTTTCGTCGTCGCAGCCGGACTGGCCGGCGCAGCCGGCTTCATCTTCGCCACACAGAAGTCCGAGATCGCGCCCGTCGGCGAGATCAAGGATTATGGGCGCAAGGTCGTGTCGCAGGGAGAGACCCTGGCGGCGTTGGGCAGCTGCGCCTATTGCCACACCCGCGAGGGGGGCAGGCCTTTCGCAGGCGGACGCGCCATCGAGACGCCCTTCGGGACGCTGTTCTCCAGCAATATCACGCCCCACAAGGAGAACGGGATCGGCCAATGGTCGCTCGCCGCCTTCGCCCGCGCCATGCGCGAGGGCGTGAGCCGCTCCGGCGCCTATCTCTATCCCGCCTTCCCCTATGACCATTTCAGCCGGGTGAACGACGAGGACATCGAGGCGCTCTACGCCTATTTCCTGCAGGGCGTGGCGCCGCAGGCCGACAAGACGCCGGCCAACGCCATGGCGTTTCCCTTCAATGTCCGGCAGGGCCTGGCCGTGTGGAACGCCTTGTTCCTGAAGCCCGATCTGCCCAAGGCCGGCCCGGAGCGGGACGCGGAATGGACGCGCGGCGCCTATCTGGCCGAAGGCCTCGGCCATTGCGGCGCCTGCCATTCGCCGCGCAACGCGCTAGGCGCGATCGATGCGAAACGCGCCTATGCGGGCGCCTTCGTGAACGGCTGGTACGCGCCCGCCCTCGACGCCTCCTCGCCGGCGCCGATTCCATGGACCAAGACCGCGCTCGTGAACTATCTCATGGACGGGTGGGACAAGCACCACGGACTGGCCGCCGGCTCCATGGGGCCGGTCTCGAGCAATCTGCGCGACCAGAAAGAGGACGACATGTTCGCGCTCGCCGCTTACGTCGTCTCCCTCGCAGGCCCGGCGAAATCCCCGCAAGCGCAGGCGGAGGCCGAAAAGACGGCCATGGCGCGCGTGGACAAGACCGAGTGGGACGCAGCCCGCGACGCCTCCGCGCCGGGCGCGCCTGTCGATCCCGGCCAGCGCCTGTTCCAGACGCGCTGCGCCGAATGCCACAAGAAGGGCGGCAAGCCTGCGCCGCTGGCGCTGAACAGCGCGCTGAACCTGCCCGATCCCACCAATGCGGTGCGCGCGACGTTCGAGGGCGTCAAGCCGCCGCAAGGCGCGCTCGATCGCTCCATGCCCGCCTTCCGGAACCAGATCACCGACGCCGACATGATCGCGGTGATGAAATTCATGCGCGCGCGGTTCACGGAGCGCGAGCCCTGGGCGCAGCTCGAGGAGGTCGTGCGACGCGAGAGCCAGCGCAAATAAGGGCGCACGCCCGCAGGGGCTGCGCCATGACGACGAGCCGGCGGGATTTCCTGCGCGCGGGCGCGGCCGCGCTCGCGCTCGCCCGGCCCGGCGCCGGGCGCGCCCAGAGCGTGGACGTGCGCGGGCGCGGCTATGATCCGCTATGGCGGGATGCGGAGGACGCGATCTCCGCTTTCCTCGGCCCCGGACCTTATGCGCGCCAGGGCGCGCGGCTGACCACGCCCGACGCCGTGGACAACGGCGCCTCGGTCCCCATCTCCGTCCGAATCGACAGCGCCATGAACGCGCAGGATTATCCGCGCGTGGCCCATGTGGTGGCCCATGCCAATCCCAATCCGCAGGTCGTCTCCGTCTGGTTCACGCCCGCCAGCGGACGCGCCGCCTTCAGCACGCGCATCCGCCTCGAACGCTCGCAGAAGATCACCCTCGTCGTGCAGATGAGCGACGGCCGTCTGCTGCGCGACGACGTGGAGGTGGAGATCGCCGCAGGCGCCTGCGCCGACGACGGGAGCGGAACCATTCAGGACGTGGCGAGCTTCAGGCCGCTGTCGCGGGTGAGCGCGCCGGCGCAGGCGCGCCCCGGCGAAATCGTGACGATTCGCGCGCTCATCTCCCATCCCATGGAGACGGGCCTGCGCCTCAACGAGCTGGACGATTGGGTGCGCCAGCGCATCATCTCCAGTTTCTCGTGTTCTTACGGGGGCGAAAGCCTGTTCCGCGCGCGCCTCTACCCTTCCGTGGCGGCCAATCCGTTCTTCGAATTCCATTGCCGCGCCACCCATGACGCCGCGCTTGATTTCGCCTGGTACGACACGCAGGACCTCACTTTCGTGAACCAGGCGCGCCTGACCGTGCGCTGACGCCCCGCCGGCGCGCGCCCGACAGGCGGGGCTTGGCTAAATTCTCCGATCGGATATTCTCCTGCGCAAGCTGCGCGCGGCGGGGCCCGACCCCTTTCAAGATCCGCGGCGGCGCCAAGGAGGGAACACATGAAATTGACGCTCAACGTCAACGGCGCGACCCATGAGGTCGACGTCGAAGCCGAAACGCCCTTGCTCTGGGTGCTGCGCGACACGATCGGCCTCACCGGCACGAAATATGGCTGCGGCATCGCCGAATGCGGCGCCTGCATGATCCATCTGGACGGCCAGCCCACCAAGGCCTGCAATCTCAACGCGGCCGCCGCCGCCGGCAAGAAGATCGTCACCATCGAGGGCCTGTCGAAGGATCGCAGCCATCCGATCCAGAAGGCGTGGATCGAGCATACGGTGCCGCAATGCGGCTATTGCCAGTCCGGCCAGATCATGTCGGCGGCCGCGCTGCTGCAAAAGAACCCGAAGCCGACCGATCGCCAGATCGACGAAGCCATGGCCGGCAACATCTGCCGCTGCGGCACTTACCTGCAAATTCGCGAGGCGATTCACGCCGCCGCGAAAATCGGCGCTTGAGGAGAGCTGACATGACGAACGTCGATCTCTCCCGCCGCTCCTTCGTCACCAGCGCGCTCGCCGCTGGCGGCGGACTGATGCTGGGCTTCCATGTGCCGGTGGCGCAGGCCGCCAATCTCGTGATGGGCGACGCCTCCAAGGCGCCGGCCGAGGGCCCTGAAATCAACGCCTGGCTCACCATCGACCCCAAGGGCGTGGTGACCGTGCGCACGCCCCATACGGAAATGGGCCAGGGCGGCATGACCTCCGTGGCGCAGCTCATCGCCGAAGAGCTGAACGTCCCGTGGAAGGACGTGCGCGCCGTGCTGGCCGACGCGAACCGGCATGTGAACCGCGGGCAGGAATATAAGGATATGTCCACGGGCAGCTCGAATCTCGTGCGCAACCGCCATCCGCACATCATGCAGGCGGGCGCCTCCGCGCGCGAACGCCTGCGGGAAGCGGCGGCGCTGAAATGGGGCGTGCCGCGCGCGCAGGTGAAGGCCGAACAGGGCATGCTCTCGGCTGGCTCCAACAAGGGGACCTATGGCGAATTCGCCTCTGCGGCCGCGAGCGTGAAACTCGCCGAGGAGCCCAAGATCAAGGCCTATGGCGATTGGTGGCTCCTGGGCAAGGACGCGCCGCGCATGGACGTCGCCGTGAAGGTGGACGGCAGCGCGATCTATCCCATCGACGTGCGCGTGCCCGGCATGGTCTATGCGGCGGTGAAAGCCTGCCCCGTGCCCGGCGGCAAGGTGAAGAGCTTCGACGCATCCGCGGCGAAGGAACGCCCCGGCGTCGTCGCCGTGATCGAGCTGAAACAGTCGAAGGACAAGCTCGCCAACTCGGATCTGCGCAGCGCGGTCGCGGTGGTGGCGGATTCGTTCTATCGCGCGAAGACGGCGCTCGATCTCGTGAAGATCGAGTGGGACTTCGGCCCCGGCGCCTCCATGAGCTTCGCGGCGATGGACAAGCAGGCTGTGGACCTGATGGGCAAGGAGGCCAAGCACGTCGAAGAGGTGCGCGGCGATCCGCGTCCCCTCCTCGCGGCCGACGGCAAGGCGATCAAGAGCGAGTTCATGCGCCCTTACGAGGCCCATGCGCCCATGTGCCCGCCCTCAGCCGTGGCGCATGTCGCCAAGGATCGGGTGGACGTGTGGAGCTTCACGCAGGACGTCTCGGCGCTGCTGCGCCTGACCGCCAATCAGGCGGGCCGCGACACGAAGGACGTGTTCGTCCACGCCACCTATCAGGGCGGCGCCTTCGGCCTTGGCAACGCCGTCGACCTGCCCCGCCAGGCGGTGGAATTGTCGAAACAGGTCGGCAAGCCCGTTAAGGTGATCTGGACGCGCGAGGAAGACACCGCGCAGGCGCGCTCGCGCCCGCCGGTCTGGGCGCATTTCGAGGCGAGCCTGGACGAGAAGGGCCTGCCGAAGGCGATGCTCAGCCGCGCCGTCGCCGAGCCCAACGTGCCCGCCTATGCGGACCGCGGAATCGCGAATATCCCTTATGCGATTCCCCATTATCGCTATGAGCGCCATGTGGCCGCCAGCCATATGCCGGTCGGCCCCAATCGCGCGCCGGGCAGCAACAGCAACGGCTTCCTGATGGAGCAATTCATCGACGAGATGGCGTTGGCGGGCGGCTGGGATCCGCTGGAATGGCGCATCAAGATGACGGAAGGCAATGAGCGCTGGCAGCGCGTGTTGCTGAAGATGAAGGAGGTCGCCGGCTTCACGACCAAATTGCCCAAGGGACAGGGCATGGGCGTCGCGGTCGTCGAATCGCACGGCTCCACGGTGGGCGTGTGCGCGACGGTGGAAGTGTCGCGCAGGGGCTCGCTGTCGATCGAGAAGATCGTCGTCGTGTCGAACACGGGTTACGTCATCAACCCGCGCGCGGCGCACGAACAGGTGAAGGGCTGCGTCGCCTGGGAGTTGAGCCACGTCCTGCATGGCGGCCTCGACATTCGCGAGGGCCGCGTGAACAACGTGAACTTCAACAATTATAAAATGCTGCGCCTGCCCGACATGCCGAAGGTGGAAAGCCATTTCGCCATGTCGGAAGACAAATGGTGGGGCGGCTTCGGCGAAACGGCCGGCCCGCCGACGCCGCCGGCGGTGGCCAATGCGATCTTCGCCGCGACCGGCAAGCGCGTTCGCTCCACGCCGATCCTGAAACATGATCTCAGCTGGGCGTAAGCCCGACTGACGACAGCGCTTGCGCGAAAGAGGCTGGAGGGAGCGATCCCTCCAGCCTTTTTGTCAGGCGTCATGTCGCGCAAAAACGCCGCGTAAAAACACCACGCGCGTCAGAACGCCGCGCGAGAACGCCGCGGGTCAGAACACCGCATGCGCGCCGCGCTCGACCTGCGCCTCGCCGTTGAGCACGCGGGCGTAATGATCGAACAAGAGGTCGGACCCTGTCGACGGGGTGGCGTCGGCGTCGTAACGGCCCGTGACGGGATCGAAAACGAGCATCGACTCGGTGGCGTAATATCGCCCGATGCGCGCCAGCTCCGCCTTCGTCGCCAGAGCGGGCGCAAGACGCGCGGCCCATTCCAGCGCGCATACGATGGCGTCCATCATCCACAAGGGCGCGCGCTTGAACCGCGGTTCGCGCCCGAGCAGCGCGAACAAGGCTTCGCCCTGCGCGCGCGGCGTGATGGCGGGCCCGGGTCCTCCGATCGGCAGGATGCGATTGCGCCGCTCCTCATCCTCGAGGCAATCGGCGATGAAGGCCGCCAGATCCGCGTCGCTGATCGGCTTGCACGCCGTGCCCAGCCCGTCGGCGAAGAGGAGAAACGGCTTGCCCGCGCGCACGCGCTCGATCTGGCCCGAGAGGGATTTGAAGAAGGCCGTCGGCCGCACGATGGAATAGGTCATGCCGGAGGCGATCAGCGCCGCCTCGAAGGCGAGCTTGGCGTGCTGAAAGGCGAGCCGCGGCTTTTGCACGCAGATCGCCGACAGAAGCACGAAATGGGAGACGCCCGCCGCCTGACCGGCCGCGAGCGCATTCAGATTCGCGCCGTGATCGATCGCCCAGGCGTCCTGCGCCGCGCCGGTGCGCGAGGCGATGCAGGAGATGACTGCGTCGCAGGATTCGCCGCGAAAGCCCTCGCGCGCGAGCGAGGCCGGGTCGCGCACGTCGCCGAACCGCATCTGCGCGCCCTCCGGCAGGGCCGCCCCGCCCTTTTGCGTCCGCAAGAAGCAAATCACCTCGTGGCCGCGCGCGAGCAGGGCGCGCGTGACGGCGCGGCCGATCGTGCCGGTGGCCCCCAGCAAGAAGATGCGCCGGGCCGGCGGCGCGCGGGCGGGATCAGGCGGCGAGGCGGCTGGCAAGGGAGGCTCCACGGGCGAGGCGCGCATGGTAGGGGCGCGCGGCTGCGCCGGCAACGCCGCCGCGCGCCACCGGAAACCGTTGACGCATGGCGCCGGCCAAACCAAGATCGCGCGGAAACGAACGCGGAAACGAACGGAGGAAAGCCATGGCCTATACGCTCGACGCCTTTTGCAGCGAAGCGCGCGCGACCCTGCAGGGAGGCGGCGCCCTTGAGGCCAAGGTGGAGACGATCGCCCGGCGGCTCAAGGGGCTGCTCACGGAGCCCGCTTTCGTCGCCGCCGCTTTCGCGCAGGACGATCCGCCCGGCAAGAAGATCCTCTTCCACGACGCGGAAACCGATTTCTACGTGCTCGCCCATGTGCAGGACGGCGGCAAGAAGGGCACGCCGCACAGCCACGGCGAATCCTGGGCCATCTACGGCAATGTGACGAATGTCACGCGCATGACCGAATATGAGCGCGTGAACCCGCCGGAGGAAGAGGCCGCCACGCTGCGCAAGACGCGCGTCTATGACGTGGGGCCCGGCGAGACGTTCGGCTATCCGCCCGGCATGATCCATTCCACCGAACATCCGCAGAAGGCCTGGGTCGTGCGGGTGACGGGCTGCGATCTTGACGCGCTTCCCCGCTACCGCTTCCGCAAGTTCCGCGACACGATCATCTGAGCGAAAGACGCCGGCCCGCATGGACGGGCCGGCGCAGGCGCCTCACTCGAACCGGCCGGCGCGCGCCCAGGCCGCGACGTAATCGTAAAGATTCTTCGTCGCATTGGCGTAGGATTTGCCGGTGATCTTCGAACAGGCCTCGCAAGGCGTCTGGCCATGCACGGCGCCTTCGATCACCACATAATCCTTGTCTTTGCTCGCCGCGAGATCGAAGTGAATCTCGTTGTCCGCGATGAAATAATGTCCTCCCATCGCCGCGATGAGCAGGGGGACGGAAATCTGCTTGACCGCGCAGGGCGTCGAATTGTTGCTTGAGCACCAATCCACGTCGACCATGGAATCCTTCGCGCGGATGGCGTTGGCGCTGAGGAAGGATTTCAGCGTCAGGAACATGGTTCCATTCTCCAGCGTGCGGTCGAGGCGCGCGTTTTGCGCCAGCGCGACGCGCACCGAACGCACGGGCTCCACCACGATCGAGCCGTCGTCGCGAAGGAGCTTCTGCGGCCGCACGGAGCCGGGATGCACGCTCATGGAGAAATCCATCAGCCGCGCGCGGTTGCGGAACACGATGAACGGCGCGTCATCCGTCGTCGCCGCCTTGCCGGCGGCGATCTCGGCGCGCATCGCCGTCGCCTTGTCGATGAGGCGATTCATGCGCGCGGCCTGCGCCTTGAAATAGCGGTCCATGAATTCCGGCGAATAGACCGAATGGCCGTCAGGATTGAATCCATTGGCCGGATTGAACGGATCAAGCGCGGGATCGATCTTCGAGGGGTCGCTTTCGTCGATGACCGCCGGATTGAGGCTGCGCAGCGCGTTGATCGTATTGCCGGGATGGGCGTCGAGCAGGAAGAGGCCGTCCGCCTTGGGCAGGTCCTTCAGGCTGTCGGGACATTGGGTGAGCTTGTCAGGCCCCTGGCAATAAGCGACGCCCTTCTCCGCGACCGCCTGATAAAGGGACGTGGCCGGCCCGCCGCCGGAGAAGCCGATCAGCACGACTTTCTTCACGCCGGGCTGCTTGCGCAGGAATTCGACGCCATGCTTGATGTCCAGCGCGACATTCTCGAAATTCACGATCGCTTCGTTATTGTCGGAGCGCGGGTTCATGCCCAGCACGACGAAGCCGCGTTTGGCGAGTTCGCCATTGCCGATCATGTTCATGAAATTCGACGTGCGGTGGATCGCGAGAAAGGCGACCGGGGACGTGGGTCCGGAATCGGGACGATACAGCGCGCCCTTGGTGGCGGAAGGCTGGAATTGAACATAGCGCGGTTCGCTCTGCGCCTGCGCCCCGCCGCTCCATCCGGCCAACGCCCCAAACGCTGCGACGAAGACCGCTGCGGCGCCGATGCCGCGCGCTGCGACGCGCGCGGCATCAGCGCAATTCGCGCCCCCATGAGCGAGTCGATGAGAGACCCGATGAGCGAGCCGATGAGCGAGCCGATTCGCGCCCCGATCCGCAGCCGATTCAAAACCGCCCGTCATGCCGTCCTCCCCTTGATTTTTATGATCGCAACGACGCCTTTGGCGCGCATCATAGAAAGCTTTTGCGCGCAGGCAAATCGGCGCGGCGCGTCAGGCGATGGCGCGAATGGCCCGCGCAGTCTTGTCTACGATCTCATCGATGTGATTGACGTTGAAGATCAGCGGCGGCGAAATCACCAGCGTGTCGCCCGCCACCCGCATCAGCATGTCCTGCCGATGGAAGGTCTCCTCGATCGCCTGATAGCCGCGCTTGCCCGGCGCGCCCTCGAGCGGGGCGAGATCGATGGCGGCGGCGATGCCCACCGTGCGGATGTCCACCACATTGGGCAATCCCTGCAGGGCGTGCACCGCATCGGCGAAGGCCCCTTCGAGGGCGCGCGCATTGTCGAATAATTTTTCCTCTTCATAGAGCGCGAGCGTCGCAAGGCCGGCGGCGCAGGCCAGCGGATGGGCGGAATAGGTGTAGCCATGGAAGAGTTCGATCGCGTGGTCGGGGCCCTTCATGAAAGCGTCGTGAATGGGCTTGCGGGCGATCACGCCGCCCATGGGCACGGTTCCCGACGTGACGCCCTTGGCGAAACAGATCATGTCCGGGATCACGCCATATCGTTCCGCCGCAAAGGCGTAGCCCAGACGCCCGAAGCCTGTGATGACTTCGTCGAAGATCAGCAGCACGCCGTGCTTGTCGCAGATGGCGCGCAATTTCTGGAGATAGCCCTTGGGCGGCGGCAGGACGCCCGTTGAACCCGCCATGGGCTCCACGATCACCGCGGCGACGGTGGACGAATCATGCAAGGCGAACAGATTTTCCAGCTCGTCGGCGAAATGGGCGCCCCATTCGGGTTCGCCGCGCGTGAAGGCCTGATGCGCGCGATCATAGGTGGCCGGCAAATGGTCGACGCCAGCCAGGCCAAGGCCGAACGCCTTGCGATTGGGCGCGATGCCGCCCACGGATATGCCGCCGAAGCCCACGCCATGATAGCCGCGCACGCGGCCGATGAAACGCTGGCGATGCGCCTGGCCGTTCGTGTGATGATAGGCGAGCGCGATCTTGAGCGCCGTCTCGACGGCTTCGGAGCCTGAATTGGCGAAGAAGACGTGATCGAGATCGCCGGGCGCGAGAGCGGCCACGCGCGAGGCGAGCTGAAACGCCTTCGGATTGGCGAATTGAAAGGGCGGGGCGAAATCAAGCTCCGCCGCCTGATCCTGAATCGCCTTCACGATCGGCGCGCGCGAATGGCCCGCATTGACGCACCACAAGCCCGCTGCTGCGTCGATCAGCCGGCGCCCGTCCGCGGCGACGTAATGCATGTCCTTCGCGCCGGCGAGCAATCGCGGCGCGCTCTTGAAGGCGCGATTAGCGGTGAACGGCATCCAATAGGCGGCGAGATCATTCGGCGACGGAGCGCCAGCGGAAGCGTTGGACATGACGCGATCCCTTGCTGAGGTCTCGCGACAGGCTAGCAGAAAGAGGCGCGGCGCGCGACGCCTTCGGCTGTCGGCCGATGCCGATCATTCTTTCGGCTTGAGGCCGAGGACGTCCGCCAATCGCTGCGTCGCCTCCCTCTGCCGGCGCACCACGGCGGCCAGCTCTTCCGGTCCTTCGGCGACGACCACGAGGCCCGCATTGAACAAGCGGTCGACGAGCGCCTTGTCCTTCAAGATTTCGATGACGTCGGCGGCGATCTTGCGGCGCGCGTCCAGCGTCATGCGCGCGGGGCCGTAAAAGCCCACGGTGGATTCATACCCAAGAGTCGGATAGCCCGCCTCGGGCGCGCTCGGCGCATCGGGCGCGAGCGGGGTGCGCGCCGGCGCGGCGATGGCGGCGATTTTCGCCTTGCCCGCCTGAACGTAAGGCATGGGCATGGACAGCGATGCGGAGACGAGCTGGATGCGGTTCTCGCCCAGATCGGCGCCCGCCTGAATGATGTCGCGATAGGGCACGATGGTGACGTTGAGCCCCTGCTCTTTCACGAAAGCGCGCACGGTGAGCTCCGCCAGGCCGGCGCCGCCGGCGACATTCAGCACGCCCGGATTTTTGCGCGCCAGCTCCACGAAATCACGAATGGAATTCGCCCCGGAGCCCGCCGACACGGCGACGGCGAGCCCGGAATCGGCCGTGCGCACGATGGGATTGAGATCCTTCTCCGCGTCATAGGGCGGCTTCGACTGAAGCGTGTAAGGATGCACGATGAAAGAGGCCGTCGAGGCGTAAAGCAGCGTGTGGTCGTCATTAGCCGCGAGAAAGGCGTTGATCGCGATCAGGCCGTCGCCGCCCGGGCGCGGCTCCACGACGATGGGCTTGCCCCATTTCGCCTGCAACTTTTCAGCGATGAGCCGCGCGGCGATATCGGTGGCCGAGCCGGGGCCGAAGGGCAGGATGAAGCGCACCGCGCGTTCGGGATAAGCAGATTGCGTCTGCGCCAGCGCGAAAGGCGCGCCGGAAACGAGGCACGCCGCAATAGCGGCCATGCGCAAGCCGATGGAGCGGGCGCGACTGACGCGTGCTGCGCGGCGGGTGCGGATCATGTGCGTCTCCTCCCTGTGCGGACGGAACGCGCCGAATCCTGCGGCGGCCCCTCCCCTGAAAGTCTCGTTGATCGGACTTTTGAGGATTGTTCTGCGGAAGGATGCGCGAGTCAATCTCCTCGCCCGCGCCCGCCCGCGCCCGCGCCCCAAGCCGGACGAGGACGCTGGAATCGGCGCATGCCCGTTCAGAAGAGCCAATAGCAATCGACCACGCCGCGGTTGACGTCGAACGAGCGCGCGAAAGACTCCAGATCCGCATCGTAGCAATCGCTGAGAATCGTCGGCGTGATGAGGTCGGCCTTGGCGAAGACGCCCGATCCCGCCGACAGGCCCGCCGAGCCGCCGAGCACGCTGATCGAATAGGACCCCATGGAGCCGTAATCGCTCTCTCCGTCGCTCGTGCTGCCGACGCCGTCGATCTTCAGATAATAGCGCCCGGTCGAGGAGAAGGTGAACGAAAACTCCGCGTCGACGCCCGCGTTCGGATTCCAATCATAGACGAGCGCGCCGCTGGTGGCGTCATAAAGATCGCAATCGATGCGCAGGTCCCCGAAACCGGAGGGCAGATCGACGACGCGGGTCTGGCCGTTCTCGGACAAAAAGAGCGCATTGCGCGCCGAAACGCTCACGGTCCCTGCGCGGGTCACGTCGAAATAGAAGAGATCGACATCATTGCCTGAAGCTGCGGAGGACGAGCTGCTGATGCGGCCATAGGCGACGAATTCCGCAGGATTCGCCGTGCTGGCGGTGAGCGCATAGCGCGTGGCGTTGGCATAATCGTCGGCGATGAGGATCGGCCCCTGCGTGCCGATGATCGCGACGTCGTCCTGCGTGTTGTTGGCGTCGGCGTACTCGCCCTTGCTCCATTGCGCGAGCGGCTCGTAATAGCCCACGCCCATGATGGGAGCCCAGCCCGGCGCCGAGCCATGACCGACGTAATAGCCCACGGAAGACGTGCCGTCATGGGTGAGGTCGAGATTATGGCCTACTTCGTGCGACACAGCCTCGGCGACATATTTGGCGACGTAGGAGAGTTTTTCGGGGAAGACGAGCGCGGGCTTGTAATAATCGCTCGCGACGTCGTCGAATGCGTCGAGATAGGCGATGCCGCCGGCGGAGGGCGCGATCTTGTCTCCGATGGCGCTGATCAAGCACACGGTTCCATAAGACGAATCCGACGACGTGGCGCGCGTGATAGAATCAGCGCCGAGCCATTGCGTCGTGACATTGATGCTGAAGGGCGCGAAATCCGCGGCCACGCGATAAAACACTTCGCGGATGAACGCCTGCTCGCTCGCTGAAAAGGTCGTTGCGTCGCCATCCCGATCGAACGCAGGCGCGATGGGACTCGCCCCATTCCATCCGGCATAAGATCCCCAGGCGGTGGCGGAAAGGCTCGCGCCGTCGAAATCGAGATAGAGCGTCTGGTTGGCGCCGGGGCGGCTTTGCAGCGTGAAGGCGTTGACGCCGTCATCATCCGTGATCGTGCTGGAGGCGGAGGTCGTTGCGCCGAGCGAGTAGCCCGTGCCCGAAGCCAGCGTCAGCGTGATCGTCTCGTTCGATTCGACGCTGAGATCCGCGACCGGCTCGACCAATACCAGCGCGCTCGATTCTCCGGCGGCGATGGTGACCGTCTTGGTCGACGATGCGGCGGAAATGCCCAGGTAATCGGTTCCCAGCGTCGCGGTCCCCGAAACGGTGTAATTCACCGTGATCGCATTCGCCGTCGAGCCGGAGCGCGTGAACGTATAGACGAGACGGCCCGCCTCATCCTCAACGACAGAAGCCGCAGCGACCGACACGGAAACGCTCGCCGGGCCATCGTCATCGACGATTTCACCGACGACGGCGCTGTTCGTGCCCACGGAATAACCCGTGCCGGAGGCAAGCGTCAGGGCGACGGTCTCGTTGGTCTCAACTGTCGCATCCGTCGTTGGGTCGACGACCACCGCCGCAATCGAGGCCCCCGAAAGGATCGTGACGCTCTTCGTGGTTCCCGATGCGGAGACGCCTGTGTAATCCACGCCGAGCGTCGCGGAGCCGCCCACTGTGTAATTCACGACCAGGTCGCCGCTGGTCGACCCGCTGCGCGTGAATGTGAAAACGAGATTGGAGGCTCCATCCTCCATCGTCGAGGACGGCAGCACCGCAAGAGTGACGTCAGGCTGGCTGTCGTCATTCGTGATGGTCGCGGTCACCGCGCTCGCCGTGGCGATCGTATAACCCGTGCCGCTGGCGAGCGTCATGGAAACGGTTTCATCCGATTCAATGCTGGCGTCGGAGGCGGGATCGACCGTGATCGTCGCCGTGCTCGCGCCGGTCGCGAAAGTGATCGTGCGCGCGGATCCGCTTCCGGAAACGCCTGTGTAATCGACGCCCGCCGTCGCGGAGCCGCCCAGAGTATAATTGACCGTCAGCGCAGAACTCGTGGAGCCTGTGCGCGCGAAGGTGAAGGCGATATTCGTCGCGCCGTCCTCAAGGACGGAGGCAGGCGAGGCGACCAGCGAAACATCGGGGGTCGCGTTGACGAAAACGCCAGGCCCCGAAACGCTCACCGCATAATCGCCCAGCGACCCGTAATCGGGCTCGAGATCCGTCGTGCTTCCGACGCCGTCGATGCGCAGGTAATACCGACCCGGCGCAGACGCGTTGAAGGTGAACTCAGCGTTCAATGCGCTCGACGGCGCATAATTGTAAACGAGAGCGCCCGCGGATGTGTAGACGTCGCAGTCGAATCTCAGATTGCCGACGCCTGTCGGCAGTTCGATGGTTCGCGCGACCCCGCTCTCCTCAAACACGAGCGCGTTGCGCACCGAAACGGTGACGACGCCCGCCTTCGTCACGTCGAAATAGAATTGATCTAGATCGTTGCCCGGCACGCTCGCGGTCGGGGCGCTGATGCGGCCGAGTCCGACCAGCTCCATCGGGTTCAGCGCGCTGGCGTCGAGCGCGTAGGTCGATGCGTTCGCGTAATCGTCCGACGCCAGCGAGGGGCCCTGCGCGCCGATGATCACCAGATCGTCCTGCGTGTTGTTGGCGTTTGAATATTGCCCCTTGCTCCATTGAACGAGGGGCTTGCTGTAGCCGACGCCCATGATGGGAGCCCAACCCGGAGCCGAGCCTTGGCCTGTATAATATCCCGCCGTGCTCGTCCCGTCATGCGACAGGCCGAGATTATGGCCGATCTCATGGGACGCCGCCTCCGCGATGCTCTTCACCGATCCCAGCTTCTCGGGAAATACGAGCGCCGGCTTATAATAATCGCTTGTGTCGTCGAAAACGCCCACATAGGCGACGCCGCCGGCCGTCGGCGCGACGGCGTTTCCAATCGCGCTGAAGAGGCAGACCGTGCCATAGATCGAGTCGGAATAAGACGCGCGCGTGATTTTTTCCTGACCGAGCCATTCCGTCGTGACATTCACGTTAAAGGGCGCGAAATCAGCTGCGACGCGGTAGAAGATTTCACGAATGGCGGCCTTCTCCGCAGAGGAGAAGCTCGCGACATTCGCATCGAGATCAAAGGCCGGCGCGCTCGTGGCGGAACTGGCCCATGCCGTTCCTGAAAGGCTTGCGCCGTCGAAATCCAGATAGATCGTGAGATTGGCGCCGGGACGGCTTTGCAACTTAAAGACATCGCCCACGTCGTCATCGACGATCGAACCTTGCACGGCCCCCGCCGTCGCGATCGTATAGCCCGTACCTGACGCGAGGGTGAGGGTCACAGTCTCCGTGCTTTCGATCGCGAAATCGGACGTGGGATCGATTAGCGCGACCGCAGTGGTCGAGCCGGCGGCGAAGGTGACGGAATTCGTGGGAGCGGCAAGATAATCGACGCCGGCGCTTGCGGTTCCGCCGAGCGTGTAATTGACTGTGAGGGCGCCAGCGGCTGATCCGGTGCGCGTGAACACATAGACGAGATCGGTCGCATCGTCTTCGGACGCCGTTGAGGACGCGAGCGCGACGGACACCGCAGCCGCATCGTCGTCATTGATCGCAGCGCTCACGGGATCCGGGGTCTGGACCAGATAGCCCGCGCCGGCCGCAAGAGTGAGAGACACGATCTCATTGGGCTCGATCGTCGCGTCCGCCACCGGATCGACCGTGAGAGAGGCTGAACTCGATCCCGACGCAATGGTGATGATTTTCGTCGTGCCGCTCGTGGGCGCGCCTGTGTAGTCCACGCCGATGGCGGCCGTGCCGCTGACGAGATAATTCACGTTCAGCGCGGCGGCCGTGGAGCCGGAACGCGTGAACGTGTACACAAGATTGTCGGCTCCGTCTTCCGTGACGCTGGGCGCAGAGACGCTGAGCGTGACGTCGACGACGATTTCATCATTCGCGATGACGCTCGAGACAGGCGTGGTCGTGCCGACCACATAGCCCGAGCCGGCGGC
>CAIXDD010000102.1 GCA_903918155.1 uncultured Hyphomicrobiales bacterium | reverse complement strand
GCCGTTTCGTCTTCGGCTCTTCGCCCCGGCGCGTGCTGGCGCAGGAGATCGCGGCGAGCGGATGCGACGGCGTGCTCGCGGGACATTGCGGCTTGCCGTTCACGCGGATCGTCGAGGACAAGCTCTGGCACAATTCCGGCGCGCTCGGCATGCCCGCCAATGACGGCACGCCGCGGGTGTGGTGCAGCGTTGTGACGCCCGGCGCGCGCGCGGGCGAGCTTTGCATCGAACATGTCGCGCTCGACTACGACCATGCGGGCGCGGCTGCGGCCATGCGCGCCGCCGGCCTGCCGGACGATTATGCGCGCGCGTTGCAGGATGGGATATGGGCCTCCTGCGACATTCTGCCGAAGGATGAAGCGAAAGCGGCCGGCGTCGCGCTGAACCCGCGCATGCTGACTTGGGCGCCGGGCGTGAGCGAGCTGGATTGGCCGCGCGCGGCCGACGCGCCGGCGCTGGCGCCGGGCAAGTTCGCCGATCCGCTTCGCACGCAAGGCGGGGAGCCGCGCGCGCAGGTCGGGCTCGACGCCTTGCGCACGCTGTGGATCAACACGGGCACGCTTTGCAATCTCTCCTGTGCGAATTGCTATATCGAATCCACCCCGCGCAACGACCGGCTCGCCTGGATCAGCGCTGCGGAGGCGCGCGCCTTTTACGAGGAGATCGCGCGCGAGGCGCTGCCCACGCGTGAAATCGGCTTCACGGGCGGCGAGCCTTTCATGAATCCCGAGTTCATCGAGATGCTGGGGGAGGCGCTGGAGCGCGGGTTCAAGGCCATCGTGCTGACGAACGCCATGAAGCCGATGCAGCACAAGGCGGAAGCGCTCGCCCGCCTCAACGCGCGCCATGGCGATGCGCTGACGATCCGCGTTTCGGTGGATCATTACACGCAACGCCTGCATGAGATGGAGCGGGGTCCGCAGTCCTGGGCGCCGACGATGGACGGCCTGCGCTGGCTCGCCGACAACGGCGTGCGCGTGCATCTGGCGGGGCGGCTCTATTCAGGCGAGGTCGAGAGCCTCGTGCGCGCGGGCTATGCGCGGCTTTGCGCGCAGCTGGGCTTGACGCTTGATGCGCATGATCCCGTCGCGCTCACCTTGTTTCCCGAAATGGATGCGCGCGCCGACGTGCCCGAGATCACGCAGGCGTGCTGGGGACTGCTTGGCAAATCGCCCTCGCAGATGATGTGCGCCTCCTCGCGCATGGCGGTGAAGCGCAAGGGGGCGGTCGCCCCCGTCGTGCTCGCCTGCACGCTGCTGGCCTATGACGAGGCCTTCGAGATGGGGGAGACGCTGCGCGCGGCTGCGCGGCCCGTTGCGCTCAACCATCCCCATTGCGCGCGCTTTTGCGTGCTGGGCGGGGCGGCCTGCAGCCAAGGCTGATGCAAACCTGAAGCGCGGCGGGCGGCGCTTCAGGAGTTTTCGTTATTATTGTTGGAAGAGGAAGCGGAGCCGCCTTTGCGGCCGGCGTCCGCCGCCAATTCCCTGTCGCGCGAGAAACTGCGGTTCTCCGCATGCACGCTCTGCCCGCCCTTGCGGCCGGCTTCCGCCGCCAGCGTGCGATCCTGCGAGAAGCTGCGGTTTTCCGGCGCGACGCTTTGTCCGCCTTTTCGCCCCGCATTGGCTGCGAGTTGCCGGTTTTGGGAGAAACTGCGTTTCTCGCTCGGCACGCTGCGCCCGCCCTTGCTGGCGATCTCGCGCTGTTTCTCCCGGTCCATGGACGCGAAACCGCGCGTCGACCTGGGACGTTCGTTCTTCTGACCGCTCTCAGCCATGGGCGAAACCCTTCGTTCGCTGCGGGCGCGCACGTTGGGACCGGTCGAAGCGCCCCGGGCCCGGCTATGCGCCAGACGCGGGGTCAACTGTGGCTGGGAGCGTAGGTTCCGCCCGTTAAATCAGGGGGAAGCCTGAGGTTTCGTTCATGCTGCCTTAGACCGAAACGGCCATCCAGCTCCGCAAGGCGCGATTGAACGCCTCGGGCTGTTCGACGGGGAGGAAATGTCCGCAGGTCTCGAACGTCTCCAGCCGCGCGCCGGGAATGGCGGCGGCGATTTGTTCGTGTTGGGCGACAGGGCTCCAGGCGTCGTCGCGCCCGCAGGCGATCAGCGCCGGGCAGCGGATGGTGGGCAGAACGGGCCGCGCGTCGGGGCGGTTCACCAGCGCGCGGATCTGGCGCTCGTGCAATTCCGGCGTGGCGCGCAAAACCATCGCGACGAGGGGGTCCATGAAGGCTTTGTCCGCGCGCCGGTCGGGATGAATCATGGGCGGAAGCCAGGCGTCGGCGAGCGCGGCCATGCCCTCGCGCCACGCGAGATCGATGACCGCCTGCCGCTTGGCGTCCTCGCCCTCGGCCTTGGGGCCGGCGCCCGTATCGAAGGCGCAGAATCTTTCGATGCGTTCGGGCGCAAGCCGCATGATTTCGAACGCCACCCGTCCGCCCATGGAGAAGCCGGCGATGGAGAAGCGCGCGGGGCCGATCTCCAGCACATGGCGCGCCATATCGGTCAGGGAGTCGAAGCCCAGAAAACGCGGAACGCGCACGTCGATGGATTCCGCGAGCCCCTGCGTCTGCGGAACGAACACGGTTTCATCGCACAAGAGGCCGGGCAGCATGTAGAGAACGGGCTTGACGCTCATGGAGGGCTCGCAGGCTTGCAGGAACAGCAGGCGTTCGCTTAGCCCGAGCCGCGCGCTCGCGCCAGTGGCGAAGCGCAGGATCGCGCCGAACATGACCTCGACCGAAGCGATTGTGACCTTCGCGTCACGCTTGTAAGCGCGGCGACGACGTCCCCCATGTCATCAAAGGGTTAGGAGGCTCCTTGTGCGCGGAGCCAAGATCACCGGAGATCGAGATGGCTGGGCAGCCTGGCAAACAGGCCATAGGCGACGACGCCTTGGGCGACGACATTCTCGTGCATGTCACGCCCAAATGGGTGGAATGGTATCGCGAGACGCTGCGGCGCGGTCCCCAGGAAGATGACGCCGAGCGCAAGCGCGCGGGCGAGGGCGCGCAAGCCGGCGCGGCGTCCAAACTCACCGCCGCTCCCGCCGCCGACCGCTAGAGGATGATGCTGGGATTGCGGATGCACTGATCGCAATTGATCAGG
>CAIXDD010000101.1 GCA_903918155.1 uncultured Hyphomicrobiales bacterium | reverse complement strand
GGCGGCGCAGGCGGCGATCGCGCAAGATTCTTCGACGCAAGATTCTTCGGCGCCGGATTCGTCGGCGCAAAAGCCTTCCCCGCTGGAGATCGCGCTCACGGGCGGCGACGATTATGAAATCCTCTGCGCGGTCGGCGTGGCGCAGGCTTCCGCTTTCGAGGCTGCGGCGCAGGCCGCAGGGGCGCCCGTCACGCGCATCGGCCTCGTGCGCGCGGAGCCGGGCGTCGACTTCGTGGACGCCGCCGGCGCGCCGCGCGCATTCGCGCGCGGCTCTTTCAGCCATTTCTAGAACAAGGCGGCGAATTGCGCGGCTGCGGCGCGCGGATCGTCCGCCGCCACGATGCCGGAGACGATCGCCAGGCCGTTCGCGCCCGCCGCCAGAACGGGCGCGGACTTGTCGGCCTTCAATCCGCCGATGGCGATGACGGGGGCTTTCGTCTTCGCGCGCAGGGCGCGAAATCCTTCGACGCCCAGCGGCGTGGAGGCGTCCGCCTTGGTCTGTTGCAGATAGAGCGGGCCCATGCCGAGATAATCGGTCTGGCTCGCGTCGGGCCGCGCGATCTGCTCGGCGTTGGTGATCGACAGGCCGATCAGCTTTCCCGGCCCGATCATGGCGCGCACGCGCTCCACCGGCATGTCCTTCTGTCCCACATGCACGCCGTCGGCCTCCGCCGCCAGCGCGATATCCACGCGGTCGTTGACGATAAGCGGCACGCGCAGCGGCGCGAGCAGGGCTTTCAACGCGCGCGCCTCTTCGAGAAAATCGCGCGTGGTCGCGTCTTTCTCGCGCAATTGCACCATGGTGACGCCGCCTTGCACGGCCTGCGCCACCACATCGACGAGCGGGCGCCCGCGCGCGAGGTCGCGATCGGTGACAAGGCAAAGGCGCCAGATGTTGGGATCGCGCGTCATATGTCCTGTCTCATCTCTCGCATCTCATGTCTCGCATCTCGCATCTCGTGTGTCATGTCTGGCGTCGCGTCGTCTCGCATCACGCCATGCGCAGGTTGGCCGCCACGTCTTGCGGGTCGATGGCGTAGAGCGTGTCGATGAAGGCCACGCGCAGCGAGCCGGGCCCTTTCGCATGGGCCGCCGCGCGTTCGCCGGCGATTCCATAGAGCGCGGTGGCGGCGAAAGCGGCTTCGAACGGATCGTCGCAGACGGCGAGAAAGGCGCCCATCACCGCCGACATGGAGCAGCCGAGCGCTGTCACGCGCGGCATCAGCGGCGAGCCGTTGGCCACGCGCAGAATGCGCTCGCCGTCGGTCACCACGTCCACTTCGCCGGTGGCGACGACGGCGCAGAAGCCATGGCGCGCGAGTTTTGCGGCGAGCGCCTCCGCCTCCTGCGTCGTATGGGCGGAATCGACGCCGCGCGGGGCGGCGGCCTCCTGCGTCAGTCCCGCCGCGCGGGCGACCGCCATGATCTCGGAGGCGTTGCCGCGAATGATCGCCGGGCGATGACGCAGCAGGCGTTGGATGACCTCGTCGCGGAAGGTGAGCGCGCCGGCGGCCACGGGATCGAGCAGCCAGGGCCGTCCATGCACGCGGGCGGTCGTGACCGCCTGTTCCATGCTATGCGCGCTGTCTTTCGACAAAGTGCCGACATTGACGACGAGCGCGTCGACGCGCGGCGTGAATTCGGCGGTCTCTTCCGGCGCGTGCACCATGGCGGGCGAGGCGCCCACGGCCAGCAGCGCATTGGCGACGATGTCCATGGACACGAAATTGGTGATGTTCTGCACGAGCGGGCGCGCGGCGCGCACGTCGCGCAACAATTGGCCTGCGCGCGCGCCCGGCGTGGGATCGCCGGTTGGGCCGCTTGCAGGCTCGCTGGTCTGGCCGCTCATGGATGCGCCTCTGGTTTCCCCCTATCTAGGACGAAACGCCGTTTGGGGACAGGGCGATTGGGGCGGGTCAGGACCGCGCGGGCGCGCCCTGTTCGTCGAAGCGCTCCAGCGCCGCGCCCCAGCAATGGCTCATGTTGGAGGCCATGGCGACCACATGTTCGGCGAGCGCGGCCGGCATGGTCTCCTCGGCGGCCTCCTTCCACAGGGCGAGCCAGCGGTCGAAATGGGCGGAGCGGATGCCCATGCCCACATGCGGCTGGAAGGGCTGTCCCACATAGCGCTCCGTGCCGAGGATCGCGCGGGACCAGAAATCCCGCATGGTGCGGATATGGCCGTCCCAATCGTGGATGGCGCGGGCGAACATGGGTCCGATCAGGTCGTCGGCCTTGATCTTCTCGTAGAAGCGCACGAGCGCGTCCTTGAGCGCGTCCTCGATGATCGCGCGGGCGGCCGCCTCGTCGGCGTCGTCGATCTCGGGGCCTTTCGCAGGCGCGGGCGCTCCGCCGTCCGTTCCGTGGTCCGTTGCGTGGTCCGTTCCGTGGTCCGTTGCGTGGTCCGTTCCGTCTTGCATGCGATCCTCCGCGCGCCATCATGCTGGCGGAAAGCGCGGGCGCAAGCCTTGATCCAGAGCAAGTCAAGCTGTCTTGAGCCTGGTCGGGCGAGGGGAGGGCGCTTGACTTTGCGCTCCTATTTCTTAAGCTAATCCAGTGAACCCCGGGTCGGCCTCTGCGAAAGCATGCTCCCGGGGTAAGCTTTTCGGGCCGCCGGATACGCCCCGCTTCCCGTCGCGCTTCCCGTCGCGCTTCCCGCCCCGCTTCCTGCTCCGCTTGGCCTCTGCTATTCCCAAGGCCGATTGCAGGCGTCCTGATATTCTGGCAAGAGGGCCCGGATCGCCGCGCGCCCCGAATCCGTCACAATTCGGAGCCCGGCGCAGAAAAGCCAGTTTCACTGGATCCCCGGAGACCGAAAGGGCGGAACTCCATGAGCGCATTGACATGGGTAATTCTCGGCGGGCTGCTGTCCGTCGTTTACGGCGCGTATACGATCGTGGCCGTGATGAAGGCTGACGCCGGCAACCAGCGCATGCAGGAAATCGCCGGCGCCGTCGCGGAAGGCGCGCAGGCCTATCTGAAGCGCCAATATCTCACCATCGCCGCCGTCGGCGTGGTCATCCTGATCGGCCTCGGCCTGTTGCTGGGCTGGCTGGTCGCCATCGGCTTCCTGATCGGCGCCGTCCTGTCCGGCGCGGCCGGCTTCATCGGCATGAACGTCTCGGTGCGCGCCAATGTGCGCACGGCGCAGGCGGCCACCCAATCGCTGGCCGGCGGCCTCGACATCGCCTTCAAGGCGGGCGCGGTGACCGGCATGCTCGTGGCCGGCCTCGCGCTGCTGGGCGTGGCGGTCTATTTCGGCGTCCTGACCGGGCCGCTGGGCTACAAGGTGAACGACCGCACGGTGATCGACTCGCTTGTCGCGCTGGGCTTCGGCGCCTCGCTGATCTCCATCTTCGCGCGTCTGGGCGGCGGCATCTTCACGAAGGGCGCCGACGTGGGCGCCGATCTCGTGGGCAAGGTCGAAGCCGGCATTCCGGAAGACGATCCGCGCAATCCGGCGACCATCGCCGACAATGTGGGCGACAATGTCGGCGATTGCGCCGGCATGGCGGCCGACCTGTTCGAGACCTATGCGGTGACGGTCGTCGCCACCATGGTGCTCGGCGCGATCTTCTTCGCCACGCAGAGCGCGGCGCTGTGGACCTCGATGATCTATCCGCTCGCCATCTGCGCGGCCTGCATCGTCACGTCCATCGTCGGCACCTACGCCGTGAAGCTGGGCGCCAATAATTCCATCATGGGCGCTCTCTACAAGGGCCTCATCGTCACGGGCGTGCTGACCATCGGCGGCCTGTGGATCGTCACGCAGCTGCTCGTCGGCTGGGGCGAAATGGGCAAGGTGGCCGGCCAGTCCATCACGGGCGTGAACCTATTCGTCTGCGGCCTCATCGGCCTTGTGGTGACGGGCGCCATCGTGTGGATCACGGAATATTACACCGGCACGGGCAAGCGCCCGGTGGTGTCGATCGCGCAGGCCTCGGTGACGGGCCATGGCACGAACGTGATTCAGGGCCTCGCCGTCTCTCTCGAATCCACCGCGCTTCCGGCGATGGTGATCGTGGGCGGCATCATCTCCACCTACCAGCTCGCCGGCCTCTACGGCACGGCGATCGCGGTGACCACCATGCTCGGCCTCGCCGGCATGATCGTCGCCCTCGACGCGTTCGGCCCGGTGACGGACAATGCCGGCGGCATCGCGGAAATGGCTGGCCTGCCGAAGGAAGTGCGTCACTCGACCGACGCGCTCGACGCGGTCGGCAACACGACCAAGGCGGTGACGAAGGGCTACGCCATCGGCTCGGCGGGCCTGGGCGCGCTCGTGCTGTTCGCAGCCTATACGAACGACCTGCAGGCCTTCATCGCCGAGGGCCGTCCCTACTTCAAGGACGTCGGCCAGGTCTCCTTCGACCTGTCGAATCCTTATGTGGTGGCGGGCCTCATCTTCGGCGGCCTCATCCCCTACCTCTTCGGCGGCATCGCCATGACGGCGGTGGGTCGCGCGGCCGGTTCGGTCGTCGAGGAAGTGCGTCGCCAGTTCCGCGAAATGCCCGGCATCATGCAGGGCACGCAGCGCCCCGATTACGGCCGCGCGGTGGACCTGCTG
>CAIXDD010000100.1 GCA_903918155.1 uncultured Hyphomicrobiales bacterium | reverse complement strand
GTCGGTGCCAGCATTACCCGGATCCATATCGATCACGTAGCCGTTGATCGAGATCTGATAACGGTTGTTGTCGGCGTCATCACCAGGTGAAACGGCCATCGTGGTCACTTGCTTCACTGCAGCCTGCGGGCGGTAGGTGAAGTCCAACGCGGCCTTGACCTCGGTCAGCGCCGTGGCGCCGACGCCCGTCTGGTCGAAGATGGCGTTGATGGCTTCAGCCTTCGAAGCCGCAGAGGCCGAGGAGGTGACGCCGACCTGCACGCCGTTGATGCGCACGTCGTCGCTCACCGAGATGGTGCCCGTCGAGACCATCTTGCCCGTGTAGGAGATGCCGTCGGCGCTTTCGTTGAGGCCCATCAACTGGATGTCAGCCAATGTTCCCGCGCCGCCGACATAGCCGTTGGCCGAGTTCTTGGCCTGCACGGTGATGTCGCCGCCATCCATGTTCTCCATGGTGACGTAACCGGCATAGGTCCCGGCCGTGAAACCGGACTTCGAAGGCGTCGTGCCGACGATGATGATGTCGGCGCCGGTGTCGTTCGACAGCGAGATCGTGCCGTCGTCCTTGAGAAAGGCGGTGATGCCCGCGGCGTCGCGGTTGATGTTGACCACCAGCTCCTCGATGCTCGAGGCGGCGGCGACGGAATCGCCGTTGATGGTCAGGTCGCCGGCGGCGAAGACGGTGGCGGTCGGGGCGGCGCCCGAGAGCTCGTTGAACGCCGTCGCCTTAATGCGGTGGTTGCCCACGTTGGTGTTGATCGCGGAGGCAAGAGAAGAGGCGGTGGCGGCGGCCGGGACCGAGGCGAAAGCCGCCTTGCCGTTCAGCAGCACGTCATCGGCGGCGAGACCGTTGACCGCGCCGACGCGGCCGGTGCTCAGCTTGCCTTCGATCTTGAAGCCCTGAAGGCCGAGGGATTTCGACGACACCGAATTGATCGTCATCGCCACCGTCTCGCCTTCGCGAGCGCCGGTCTGCAGCTTCAGGCCAATGGCGCTGCCGTCGAGCAGGTTGATGCCGTTGAAGTTCGTCGTCTTCGAAATATTGTCGATTTCAGCGACGAGCTGGGTGAATTCGGCCTGGAGCGCCGAGCGGTTCTGGCCGGACATCGTGCCGTTGGCGGCTTGCACGGACAGTTCGCGCATGCGCTGCAGCATGTTGGTCACTTCGCCGAGCGAGGATTCCGCCGTCTGGGCGAGAGAAATGCCGTCGTTGGCGTTGCGGATGGCCTGGGAAAGGCCGCGCAGCTGGCTTTCCATCTTGTTGGAGATCGCAAGACCCGCAGCGTCGTCCTTCGCGCTGTTGATCCGCAGACCGGTGGACAAGCGGTTCATCGCCGTGTCCAGGGCGCGTTGGTTGGTGCCCAGGCTGGACTGGGCCTTCAGCGCGTTGATATTCGAATTGATGACAGTCATTGCCTGCTCCTGCTCTTTGCGCCTGGGCCTCATGTGACGGGCTGGCCGGCGCCCTGTTAGGTCGAGCCTTTCAGTCGCCTGATGTCAGCCCGCAGCAAGGAGAACGGCGCATTCGGAATATTTTTTAGGGGCGCGGCTGCGATTTCTTCCCCGAAGCGCTTCGTGAGTGACGAAAACCGCGTCGCATTGTGGCGCCATGTTTGCCAGTAAGGGGGCGTGGAAGACGGCATAGCGCTGATTTCACGCAGACTCGTGCGTATAGCGTCGGAGATTTGACATGCCTGCTTATTCGGTGAAATGGATCGTGGACGGTGAAATGATTATTGAGGCCGAGAGCGTCGAGGCGGCTGAAAGCATGGCTCAGGGGAAGCTGGTCGCCATTTTGGCCGATCCCAACAGCTGGCCGGCGGAGCTTGGCACGCGCGGCATTCAGGGAAGCGCGCAGCCGCTGAGCGCGCAATCTTGAGCGAAGCTGCAGGATCTGCGAAAGCCTCGAAAAAGGCGGAGCCCGCGTCGCGCAAGACCGACGTGAAGAAGATCCTCGGCGCTGACATATCCACGCTCTCGGAGGCCGGCCGCATCGCTCATATCGCGCTCGTGCGCGACGCCGTGGCCAGCCTGTCTCGCGTCCAGAATTCGGAGCCCGCCATTCTGGCGGATCGCATTCGCTTGCTGCGGATGTGGAACGCGCTCGTCAAACTGCGCGCGGCCTATGTCCGCGAGGATGGCCCGCCGCCCGACGAACGCGCAGCGCCTTATCGCAAGCGCGCTCCTGGTGAGATCATTCAGGATGCTGCGAATGCAGGTTCGCGCGCACGTTCCGCGCGTGCGAGCGCTGCGCAGGGATCGGACGGAGAGGGGTCGTCTCTGGTGAAGCTGAGGCTGGTGAAGGCGGGGCTCGTGCGCGGCGTCAGCTTGCCGGCGGGGATTTTGATCGAAGTCGAGCCTCACGACGCAGAAGAATTGATCGAGAGCGGGACGGCCGAGCGGCTCGCGCCACCCGGTCCATAAGACGTTCAGTTGAATCGACCGCGCGAGCGCGCGCCTATTACTTTGAGGGCTGCGACGGAGCGGCCTTGGACGCGCCGCCCCAAAGCGAGGCGTAATCGGCATAGGTCGCTCGCGCTCCTGCGACAGGAGCTGAGCGGGGCTCATCCTCAATCGCATTGCCTGGCGCGCCGGCGTCGCGAGGATCGGCCGCCTTCACAAGCAGGCGACCGCCAATAGCGTGACCTGACAGATTGAGATCGAATTCCGCCGTCTCGCTCCAACCCACGCCGGCACCAGACGAGGCGTCACGCGTCTCGGAATCATTGATGATGGGCGCCAAAGCGGGGTCCGTCTTCTGCAAGTCGAAATTGCGAAGGAACGAGCCGAGCGCCGCTGCATCAAGCGGCATGTCCGATACCGGAACGCCTGTTTCCTGCGACGCCTCGCGCAGCGCATTCGCGGCGACGCGGCCCATATCCGCCGGCGCCGCGTCCATCTTAACGGCTTCAAGCTGCGGCTCGGCCGCCTTCGGGGCCGCAGGCGCGGAGGACGGCTTGGGCGCTGACAGCGGTGCGACTTTGGCCGCGCGGCCGCCCGGAGCGGCGACATCGGGGGAGGGAGATGACGCGCGAGGGGTGACGGCGCGTGCGATCGCCGCGCCAGGAGCGGCGGCGACAACCGAAGGCGCGGCGGGCGTCGCAGCGGGCGTCGTTGCGGGCGAACCCTCGAACTTGCGCTGAAACTGCGAGAAGATCTCGCTGAAGCTGCGAGGCGCGCCCCTGTTGTAGAAGACGGGAACATTGGCCTGCGCTGCTTGCGGAAGCGCCTGCGCTGCAGGCGCATTCGGCGACTTCTTCAGGCCTGTAAGAAAGACGTCCGCGCCTTTCGGCCCGAGGAAATGCGCCAGATAGAGTTCCGTCGAGCCCAGATTCTGATGACCGGAGCGCGATAACGCCTGCGCATTATCAATAGCGAAGCGGGCGGCCATTTCAGCGGACAGGCGGGGATCGGTGCGCCTTGAAAGGAGGGACGACTTCACATCAGGCGTCGCTGAGCCGTTGCGCAAGGCCTGCGCGTCGCCGTCAAGACCGACCTTGTCGCCGTGTCGCTTGACGAGGTCGATCCAGGTTCCGCTCGTGAATTGGTAAAGACCGGTCGCACTGCTCGTCTTCGCGCTGGCGTTCGGATTAAGGCCGCTCTCCACCCGCGCCTGCGTGAGCAGATAATTGAAGTCCTGATCCGTATTCTGCGCCGCGCGCCGAATGATGGAGGCGATCTGTTCCTGGCGGTTTGAAACCTGCTCAACGGTCATCTGACTAACCCAAGGTGAACTGTCCAAATGTCATAGCAATTCATGGGCCAGATTCGTTCATCCCCTTATTTGGAATTCCGCCGCGATCTGCTAATCTTCGCGAAGAGAGGAATTACCATGGATCTGTTCGCCGTCGTCGCGGTCGTGTCCGTCGTCCTGCTGCTGATCGTCGCCGTCGCTTCGCTTTTCATGCAGCAAAGCGGACAGCTGCGGGACATTCAGGCGCAATTGTCGAAAATGAACGACCATGACTCCATCGTAGCTGATCCTTCCCAATTGCGGATGGAACGTGCGGCGATGATTGATCCACTGGTTCTGTTCGAAGTCGAGCTCGTCCAGTCAAACCTCAATGACCTCTCGCCCGAACAGCTCGCCCAGATCGACGCTGCGCGCAGCGGCGTGAAATCTTTGACCGAACGTCTGAAGGCCAGCGGCGGATGGCTAGGGCCGCCCTTCGATCTCGAATGGGTCGAACATCTCGACAGAATGCCTCGGTTGAAGTCGATCTATATGAAGGCGGGCTTTTCTCCGGAGCCCCCGACTAGCGCAGATAATTGAACAGCGACAATTCCGAGATTTTCACGAAGGAGGCTTGGCCCGCCTCAAGGCTCAAAAGCCTTTGCTTGAGCTTTGTGACGGCTTCCTCGATATTCGTGTCTTGAACCTGTGAAAGGATCGATTTCGCAGACAGGGCGTCCTGATCGAGTGAAATATTTTGCGTCTCTAGCCTCGATAGCCGCGTTCCGGTGATCGTCTGTCGAAAGGTGAAATGATCCATTGCGTCGGCCAAATTGTCGCGAGCCCCATTGGGCGGATTTCCGTTTTCGAGATCCGTCAACATGTCCTGAACGATTTTGAATAATGGCTCGCCTGTCGGTGCGCGTCTGGTGGGAATCCGCATGAAGGTGTCGAGACCTGACGAGCTGATGCTGACGTCGATCTCTGTGCCGATCGTCGTGTAAATCACGCTGTCGTCGCCCTGATATTCAACCTCTCCGCTGACGTCCTTGACGAATGTCTGATCGGTGTCACGAAATCCGCCAAAAAGAGCCGCCCCATTGGGATCTTTCGTATTCGCGAGATCGACAAGCATGTCGCGAAGAAGAGAGACTTCGTGGGCCATCGCCTTTCGGTCGCCGCTATTGAGCGTGTCGTTCAGGGCGTAGATCGCAAGCTCCTGCATCCGCGTCACGGTGTTCGTGACCTGGGAGAGAACATTTTCCTCCATGTTCAACCGTGCGCTGGCGCTTGTGATATTGCGCTTGTATTGCTCGACATTATCGAGCTGATTAAGCATTCGCGCGATATCCGAGAAGGCGATCGGATCTTCAGACGGCCCTTCGATGTTTTTTCCGGTCGCAATCGTCTTTTGAAGATTGGCGCTTTCCGTTTGCAAATTTTGCAATTGCTCGGATTGCGTGCGGTAGAACGTGCTCGTGCTGACTTGCATGGTTCAACCTCAGAATGTTTTCAGAATTGTCTGGAACATGTCTCGCGCGACGGAGACCACTTGGGCGGCGGCTTGATAGGCCTGTTGGAACCGGATCAGGTCCGCTGCCTCGGAATCAAGATTCACGCCCGTCTTGCCTTCAAGAACAGAGCGCAGCTCTGAGGCGGCTTGCTTGCTGCTGTTTGTCGTGATGACCGCGGATTCCGCGTTGGCACCGAATTCAGCGGCGGCGAGCGCATAGGCGTCCTGAAAGGACCCGCCATAGCGATCTAGCAAGAGGGCGTCCCGCAGTCCGGAAAGGAGCAAAGCATTGCGGTTATCGAGCTCCCGAACCTGATCGCGAACGACGGAGAATTCGTCACCGGCGCGCGACGCCGTATTTAGACGGAAGCTCATGTCTTGATAGGAAATCACGTCGCCTGGCTTCCAGGCGCGATGGGCGAGGCTTGTTTGCGTGTTAGCGTCAAAGATCTCAAGAACCCCATCTTCGCCGGTGCTCAAGATGCGCACTTTCAGATCTGGCGCGCGGGGATTTTCGCGAACCGCCGGCTCCTGAACATTGCTTGCAAGGATGCGCTGGCCATCGATATCACCCTTGACGGCGACGATGATGTCTTCGGGCAGCTTTCCGTCAAAATGCACGGAATAGGCGACACGTGAGACGCTGTCCGACGAATCCGCAAGCGTCGCACGCTCGCTCTCGATCGTGGTCTTGAGTTTTATTTTCGCGCCGTCGCGAATGATTGTGCGGTCCGTGCCGACAAAGCCAAGCGAAATCGCGGCGTCTCGTTCTGCGCTCGTCTTTGTGGCGAAGGTCAATCCTTCGTCAAGGCTGGTGAGTCGAAGCCTTCCGCTCCCATCGAAGCTCCATGTGATGCTGCCATCGGCGGACGTTCCGTTGGCGCTGTTAATCACCAGATCCATTTCGCTGGCGGAGGTTGCGATGCGAAGAACGACAGGCGCGTCATCGGGTCCGGGAGGCGAGGATGCTTTTTGGGCGATCAGCGTCGTGCTGACCAATCCGGGCCTCAGCCCAAGATTGCTAGCAGCTATTCCATTGAAGCCGACCGTCGGCGCGATCTGGGACATGCGACGAAGGCCGGCGATCTCCACGCGATATTGCCCACCTTCTGGAACAAGGCCGATTTTCAGGCCGGGGAGCGTGGGCGCATCGAATGTCGCCGGGTCGAGCGAGGCGCCATTCACATCCTTGTGCCTGAAGGTCACTTCATGAGCTACGCCGTCGATCGTGAGTTCAAAGTGCGATGTGGCGGGAAGGTTGCTTTTGTCAAACAGGGAGCCGCGCCAGACACGCTCCATCGCCTGGTTGTGGAGTCGATCAGAGATCAAGGACGCAATGTCAGCGTCATCCTTTCCGGAAACGATGTCGCCGGCGAGGCGAATGCTTTTCAGTCCGGCGACGTTCAAGGCGTAGACCGTGCCAGCGGGCCGCGCTCCATCGCCTGTCGCCAGGGGGCTATCATATTCAGGAAACGCATTGACGGTGACTTCCGTCTCGCCATCCGGATCAGCGTCCACGATCAAGGGGCTGGACAAAGCGACGACGCCAAGATCCCTGTAGCCTTCGGTGAGGGCGGGCGGCAGGTACCTTGCGTGTTTCGTGAAACCATTCG
>CAIXDD010000099.1 GCA_903918155.1 uncultured Hyphomicrobiales bacterium | reverse complement strand
CTCGACGGCATGGCGGTTCTCGCGCGCATGCGCCAGCGCGGGCTTTGCGCGCCGGTGATCGTGCAGACCGCGCATGGATCCATCGAGGCGGTCGTCTCGGCCATGCGCGCAGGCGCCGCCGATTTCGTGGTGAAGCCCGTCGGCGCCGAGCGCATGATGGTGTCGATCAAGAACGCGCTGCGGTCGGATGCGCTCGAGGACGAGCTGCGCCGCATCAAGCGCAGCGCCGCCGGCGCTCTCGGCTTCAAGGATCTGCGCACCCGCTCCAACGATATGGAGCGCATCGTGCGGCTTGGCGAACGCGCCGCAAAATCCAATATTCCCGTTCTCATCGAAGGCGAGTCGGGCGTGGGCAAGGAGGTCGTGGCGCGCGCCATCCAGGGCGCGTCCGACAGGCGCGGCCGCCCCTTCGTGACGGTGAATTGCGGCGCGCTGCCGCCCCATCTCGTGGAATCGATTCTCTTCGGCCACGAGAAAGGCGCCTTCACCGGCGCCAGCGAAAAACATATCGGCAAGTTTCAGGAAGCCCACGGCGGCACGCTGTTTCTTGACGAGATCGGCGAATTGCCGCTCGAAGCGCAGGTCAAATTGCTGCGCGCCATTCAGGAAGGCGAGATCGATCCCGTGGGCGCGCGTCGCCCCGTGAAGGTCGACATCCGCCTCATTTCGGCGACCAATCAAAATCTCATCGAGCGCGTGAAGGGCGGCCTCTTCCGCGAGGATCTCTATTATCGGCTGAACGTCTTCCCCATCTGCGTGCCGCCGCTGCGCGCGCGCCGCGACGACATTCCCGATCTCGCGCTTCGCTTCGTCACGCGCTTCTCCGCGGAAGAAGGCAAGCGCATTCGCGGGCTCGCCGCCGAAGCGACCGCGCTTCTGTGCGCCTATGATTGGCCCGGCAACGTGCGCCAGCTGGAGAATGCGATGTTCCGCGCCGTCGTCCTCGCCGAGGCCGACGAGCTGACGGTCGCGGAATTTCCGCAGATCGCCGCGCAGGTGGAGGGCTTCGGCGTGCGCGTGCCGCCGGCGCCCGCGTCCTACGCCAACGCATCGACCCCCGCGCCGCGCGAGATCCTGCGCGTGGAAGTGCGCGATCCCAATGTGATGAAGCTCATCGACGATCACGGCGGCGTGCGCACGCTCATGAGCGCGGAGGCGGAGCTGATCCGCTTCGCGCTGTCGCATTATCGCGGCCAGATGTCGGAAGTCGCGCGCCGGCTGGGAATCGGGCGCTCAACCCTTTACCGCAAGATGAAGGATTACGGACTGGCGGAATCGCAGGCCGACGCGGTGGCGTGAGCGCAGCTTCGTCGCGCGCTGGAGGGCGGGCTTGAGCCGGAGGGCTCGACGCTCCATGATCCGCTGAGTCGCGTGCGGGATGAAGACAGGGAAAAAGAATGCGGGTGGGCCTCTCGACATCGGCGTCTGCGATCAAGGCACTTCTTGCGGCCGCGCCCATGTTCGCGCTTTCGTCCGCGTTTTCTTTCGCGCTGTCGTCGTCGCTTGCGACGGACGCTGGCGCGCAGGCTCAGGACTCCGCGCTCGCGCGCCCCTTGCTCGACCCCGCGCAGGAATCGTCCGCGCCTGTCGCCGGTGAGGCGACGACGTCCGCGCCTGTCGCCGGTGAGGCGACGACGCCGGAGTCCGCGCAAGAATCCGCGCAAGCGTCTTCGCAAGACTCTTCTTCGCTCGCATCGTCGCCGCTTGCTCCCGCCGTGCGCGAGGCGCTGGACGCGCGCGCCCGCGCGCCCGTGCGCGCCTTGGCCGGGCAAACGCCCGCCGCCGGCGTGCGACGCGAGCGCGAGGCCG
>CAIXDD010000098.1 GCA_903918155.1 uncultured Hyphomicrobiales bacterium | reverse complement strand
CACCCCAAGGCGATCATCGACGACCTGAAGCGGCAGTCGGCCAAGGGGGAGTCGGCGCCGGAAACCCTCGACCTCTTCGCCGACTTCAATGGCATCGACGCCGAGGCGAAGACCGAGTTCTACCAGCACGATCAGCACTGGTCGAACCGCATGATCCTGGGCGACAGCCTTCAGGTTATGGCATCCCTGGCCGAACGCGAGGCGCTGGCCGGAAAAGTGCAGTGCATCTATTTCGACCCGCCCTATGGCATCAAGTTCAACTCGAACTGGCAGGTCTCGACGCTCAATCGCGATGTGAAGGACGGGAAACAGGCAGAGATTTCGCGGGAGCCTGAACAGGTCAAGGCATTCAGAGACACGTGGAAGGACGGGATTCACTCCTATCTTACCTACTTGCGCGATCGAATGACCGTGATGCGGGAGATGCTCACTCCTAGTGGGTCAATTTTTATCCAAATTAGCGACGAGAATGTTCACCGCGTACGCGCGGTTCTCGATGAGATATTTGGCAGCGAGAATTTCGTTTCGGAAATCACTGTATTGAAGACGTCCGGTGCTGGAAGTCCCGCGATCGGAACCAAAGTTCTCGCGTCGGTCGCAGATTACATTGT
Organism: uncultured Hyphomicrobiales bacterium; assembly: GCA_903918155.1. Taxonomy (GTDB): domain Bacteria; phylum Pseudomonadota; class Alphaproteobacteria; order Rhizobiales; family Beijerinckiaceae; genus Terripilifer. Next base: position 1,485 of record CAIXDD010000098.1, on the reverse strand, counting down.
TTGGTATGCAAGGGATATCAAGACGATAAAGTATCGTCAGATATATTTGCAGCGGATGATGGGTGAGGAGGGCGCTTCTCAATATACGATGATTCAATCCCCGGACGGTGGATTGGTCCGAACCATGACGGAGTTGGAGCGACAGTCCGATCGCAATATTCCTATGGGGTGGACGGTCTTAGCTCACGACAACATTACCTCCCAGACCGGCGTAGCGAGCACCCAAATGTCAGTTTCCTGGGCTGGTTCTGAATTCGTGCCTGGTAAGGGCGGTTGGAAGACCAACGCAATTGGGATGGATAGACTTGCGAAGTCATTCCGACTTCTCGGGCTCGGCAAGACCCTCCGCTATCGGCGACGCTTCAAAGATTTCGATCAGCGGCCAATACATCATGTGTGGACTGACTTGCGGACAAGTGGATTTGCCGACCCGAAAGTTTACGTGGTTCAAACCAACGCTAAAGTCGTGGAACGTTGTCTTCTCATGGCGACGGATCCGGGCGATCTCGTCTTAGACCCAACCTGCGGCTCCGGGACGACGGCTTATGTAGCTGAGCAGTGGGGGCGGCGGTGGATTACGCTCGACACCAGCCGCGTTGCACTCGCACTTGCTCGCACACGCCTTATGAGCGCCCGCTATCCATACTACTTATTGGCAGATAGCGCCGAGGGGCGGCGTAAAGAGCAGGAAGTATCCGGCAGAACTCAGAATTTGTCCGATGCGAAAGGCGATATTCGCCAGGGATTCGTTTACGAGCGCGCGGCCCATGTGACCTTGAAATCGATCGCCAACAACGCGGAGATCGATGTCATCTGGAACGCGGCACAGGAGCGGCTCGAACCGCTACGGGCACGGCTTAACGCCATACTCGGGAACGCGTGGGAGGAATGGGAAATCCCTCGCGAGGCTTCGGCGAGCTGGGAGAAGAATGCCAAAGAGGCTCATGCTGATTGGTGGTCCCTTCGCACTCAGCGCCAAAGGGATATCGACACCTCGATCGCAAAGAGAGCTGATGTCGAACTTCTTCACGATCGGCCGTATCAAGACGCCAACAAGGTCCGCGTTGCGGGCCCCTTCACGGTCGAGAGCCTATCGCCTCATCGCGTCGTTCCTTCCGACGCCGACGCTCTCGCAGGTGAGGTCGAGGCCGCTGCCGGCCGCCGCCGCCGAAACCTGGCCAACGCTCCGCCCGCCGACTTTGCCGCCATCGTCCTGGAAAACCTGAAGTCCGCCGGCGTCCAGCAGACAACGAAGGCCGAGAAGATCGTCTTCACCAGCCTGACGCCCTGGCCCGGCGAGTACATCGCAGCCAAGGGCACCTTCCTGGAGGGCGAGATCGAGCGTACCGCGGCCATTTTCATCGGCCCGGAATTCGGCACCGTCTCGCGTCCCGACCTTACCGCCGCGGCGCGGGAGGCGACCGAGGCGCGGTTCGACGTGCTGATCGCCGCGGCCTTTAACTTCGAGGCTCACGCCTCCGAACT
>CAIXDD010000097.1 GCA_903918155.1 uncultured Hyphomicrobiales bacterium | reverse complement strand
GAGCTCTTTGCTCTTTGCGCCTGCGAGAGATTCGAGAATCCGTCGGAAATCGGATATCGAGATTTGTTCAGCCACCAGATGTTTGAGAACCTGGGTCAGCATGCCCAACGGCACGAGTTTGGGAACGACGCCAGAGACGAGATTCGGCGAGGTTTTCGCCACATGGTCGAGCAGTTCCTGCACGTCGTCCTGCCCAAGTAGGTCGGATGCGCTTTGGCGAAGCAGCTGGTTCACCTGCGTCGCAATGACTGCGCTTGGATCGACGACCGTATATTTTGCTGCGACCGCACGCGCACGTTCGGCAGGATCGATCCACACGGCGTCAAGCCCGAAGCTAGGATCCTTCACGATCTCGCCTGGCAGGACGATATTGGCGCCTTCGCTCTGGATGGCGAGAAGTTTGCCCGGTGCGACCTGATCTTCAGCGACGATGACGCCGGCGACCGTCAGTCGATAGGCGTTGGGCGGCAGCGATAGATTGTCGCGTATGCGCAGGGATGGAATAATGAAGCCGAGATCTCTCGAGGCTTGTTTCCGGATGCCCGTAATGCGCGCGACGAGCGAGCTTTTGCCGCTCTCTTCAATCAGAGGAATGAGCCCATATCCGACTTCCAGCATCAGCAGCGAGCGGTTCGAGACGTCCTCGATCGTCAACTGATCGCTCTGCTCGCTGGTCTCGCCGTCGGTTCCCTTGTCGTCTGCGGCGCCGGTTGCGCCCGGGACCGCGGCCGCGCCGGTCGTCGCCTTGTCCGAGCGTGAACGCCAGGCGACGAAAGCCGAGAGAGCTGCGGCGGAGAAAAACAGCGCGCCTGGCATGCCTGGCACAAGGCCGAACGCCGTAATGATGCCGGCGACCGCCCACCAGGCCCGGCCGTCGCCCAATTGCTGCATGAGACGGTCAGAGAGGCTGTGGGCGGAGGAGTCGCGCGTCACGATGATGGCGGTGGCGAGCGAGAGTAGGAGCGAGGGGATTTGCGCAACGAGGCCGTCGCCGATTGCGAGGGTCACATAGAGCTTCGCCGCCTTAGCCAACGTGAGATCGTGAAAGATCATGCCGACGACGAGTCCGCCGATCACGTTGATCGCGAGGATCAGAAGACCCGCGATCGCGTCGCCCTTCACGAATTTCGTCGCGCCGTCCATGGAGCCGTAAAAATCCGATTCCCGCGTCACTTCTTCGCGACGGATCTTCGCTTCTTCCGCTGAGAGAAGGCCGGCGTTCAATTCGGCGTCGATCGCCATTTGCTTGCCGGGCATGGCGTCGAGGGTGAAGCGCGCGCTGACTTCCGAGACGCGCCCGGTGCCCTTCACGATCACCGCCATATTGATGATGATGAGGATGATGAACACCAGCATGCCAATGGCGAAATTGCCGGAGGTGATGAATTCGCCGAACGCCTTGATGACGTGTCCCGCAGCGTCGGTGCCCGTATGGCCTTGCGCAAGCACGACGCGCGTGGACGCGACATTGAGCGCGAGACGCAAGAGCGTGGCGAACAGCAGAACGGTTGGAAAGGAAGAGAACTCAAGCGGTCGATAGGTGTTCATGCTCGCCATCAGAATGGCGAGAGCGAGCACGATGTTGAACGTGAAGAAGATATCGAGCAAAAGGGCGGGTACGGGGATGACCATCAGCAGGATCATCGCAACAAGCGTCAGCGGCAGAACCACTGAGGCTCCTATCCGTGCGCCGCCGCCCTGGGGTGTCAATGCTACGTCCGCCACGCGTTCTCTCCGCTGTCGGATTCCCGTCGAATGACGGTCTTCCGTCGCAAACCCGACGAAAAATCGGCCTCGTCAGGCGTTCGGAGCGTGTTTTGCAAGGCGTATGCCAGTGACTTTTCCCACGGCATGGAACTTGCTCAACGGGTCGCAGACACATTTCGGCATGAGGTTTTGTCGTGAAGAAACCCGTATTGGCGCTCCTATGCGTTCTCGCGACTGCGGGCTGCGCCACCCATGAAGATCCATTGCTGACGACGAGCGCGAGCGCTCCGCCTCTGCGCGCCATTGGTTACGCCACCGTGTCGGTGCAGCCGGGCCGCACAGCATCGCAGAAGCAATTGAACGCGATCCGCGCCGCACGGCTCGCCGCCATGCGCGATCTGGTCGAAAAGATCTATGGGGCGGACGTTTCGGGACGCTCTTCCGTCATCGAAGGCAGGATCGTCGTGGATACGGCGCGCGCCGACGTGGAGGGCATGTTGCGCGGCGTTCGCGTCGTGCGCATCCAGCCTTTTCAATCCGACGTCTATGAGGCCGAGCTCGAGGTTTCGGCTGCGGAAGCGGCCGCGATGCGGCGGCTTGGCCGACCTCATTATCAGTAGAGGCCCAACAGATGCGTCGCGTTTTCCTCTCTTGCGCGTTCCTTGTCGCTGGTTTCAGCTTCGCTCAAGCTGGTTTAAAAGTCGTGACCGGTGAGGGGCGCGCCGCTGTCGCAGGCTCCGTTGACGCAGCGCGAAAGGCGGCTCTGGCCGAGGCGCTTTACGATGCGGCCGGAAAACTCGGCGTGAAATTGCGTGGCTTCAGCCATGTCGACGCTTCGGGCGCTCTGCGTGAAGAGACCTCTACGCTCGTCGATGGCCGCTTCAAGGGGTATCAGATCCTGCGTGAAGGTCGCGAGGGCGCGTCCTTCTTCGTTTCCGTCGAGGCTGTGGGCGAGGTCGAGCAGGAGGTCTGTTCGGGAAAACGTGTCGATTTGAATTTGCGTGAGGTTCTTGTGCGCGTCGCGCCAGGCGTTCCCGGCCATGTGCTCAGCGCGATGAATGAAAGCCTCGCTCGAGCTCCGGCGCTGTTGGGCGAGGGGGGAACCTTCAGGGTCACGGATCAACGCTTTCTTGGGCGCCCGCGCGGCGCGGAACGTCTCAGGGCGTCCGAAACCGATTATTATGCGCAATTGCTTGGGGAAACGCCGAGTCCCGGAGGCTATTCCATAAGCGGGACGATGGTCGTCGAACGCGAGCGTCGCGACAATCTCGTGGCGAATGTCACGGATTTCGTGGTCACGCTCAATCTGAAACTGCGCGACAATTTTTCCGGCGCGCAGATCGGCGACGTTGTGCAGCGCATAGCCATACGGGATCGGCGCACGCTTTTCGGGCTGGATGAGGCGTTTACCCCTGCGCCCGTGGTGAATCTTGAGCCGCTCTTCACGAAAGCGCGCGCCCAGCTTGAGGCGGCGCTCGCCTGCAAGCCTCTGCGCGCCGTCGTCGTAGAAGCCGGCGCGCGCGGCCTTGTTCTGTCCGTTGGGCAAGAACACGGCGTGGAAGTGGGCGACTATTTTCTCGTCTACCTGCAGAGCGGGCGCCAGACGCCAGGGTCTGCGTGGCAGATCGTTCGGATCGACGAAGTGACGCCGGACAAGGCGCTGGCGCGCGCCATGAAGGCGACGCCGACCATTCCCACAAATGCGCTCGCGGTGTTGATGCGATGACCCCAATTCTTCGCGCGTTGACCCTTTCTTCGGCGCTTTTTGTCGCGCTCGCGCAACCAGCTCGAGCGGAACAAGATATATGGACTGCGGACGACATTCGCATGCGAGCGGCAGACTGGCTCGCCGCAAACGGACGGGCCGTCGTGGCCGCTGAATCCATTGGCCCTCTCGATTCTCGCTTGCGCGCTCCCGCTTGCGATGATTTGCAGATTTCAGGACGCAGCGCCGGCAGCTCGAGCTTTGTCGTGGAGTGCAAGGCGCCAACCGTCTGGCGCTTCGTGCTGCGCGCCGATTTCGGACCGGCGAAGGGGACGATCGCAGCTCCCGTTGCGTCGCCGGTTGCGTCTCAGCCTGGCGGGGCGCGTCAATGGACCGTCGTGGCTGCGCGCTCGTCTCTTCCCTCAGGCGCGGTCTTGAGCGAAGATTCGATAGAAGAGCGCCTTGTCAGCAGCCCGCCGCCTGCCCATGCGTTACGCTCGGCGACGCAGGCGATAGGCCTCCGCTTGACCTCGAGCGTGGCGGGCGGTGTCGCGTTGACGATGCGCAACATCGCGCGCACACCGCTTGTGATGAAGGGCGAAAGCGTCACATTGGTGGCGACGGGTTCGGGATTTCAGATCGCCACGCCTGCGCGCGCCGAAGAGGACGGGCATGAGGGCGACCTGATTTCGGTGCGCAATACGAAGACGGGGGTCACGCTCAAAGGACGACTTGAGCGCGACAAGACAGTGGTCGTCCTTAAAATGTGAATTTTCGTTTCATCGCGCCATGGGCCCTAAAGAAATCTGGCCCACAGCCGTTTTAGTCTTGAAAGGTGTCACATGATCGACGGCATTCGCCAAAACCTGACTTATCTGGACCCCGCCGCCCGCAAGGGCGCGAAAGCGGACGGGTCGTCGTCCGCCGGGCGCAACGCCTCTGCATCGGCGGCTGCGGCTGCGGGGGCGGAAGTCATTCAGGTGTCTTCCACCGGCGCAGGCTCCGGCGCCGTTCCGCTTGATCGCGCGCGCATCGACAAGATCCGCGAGGCGATCCGCAACAATTCCTATCCGATCG
>CAIXDD010000096.1 GCA_903918155.1 uncultured Hyphomicrobiales bacterium | reverse complement strand
CCGCTGGCCGCGCGCGTGACGGCCTTCGTGGAGAGCGTCGACCTGCGGCCCGGCGGCGCGCGGCTGCATCTGCGCGTGACGGAGGTGGAAGGGCTTGCGCGCGAGCGCATGCCGGCGCGCGTGCGGGTGAGCCTGCGCGGCGCGCCCGGCTTCGAGGCCGGCGCGACGATCCGCGCCACCATGCGCCTGTCGCCGCCCCCGCGCGCCTCCGAGCCGTCAGGCTATGACTTTTCGCGCGACGCCTATTTTCAGCGCATCGGCGCCGTCGGCTCCATCCTCTCGCGCCCGGAGGCCGCGCCCGACGCGCAGGTTCCCCTCGACGCGCGGCTCGTCGCCTGGATCGATCGCGGGCGCAACGCGCTCACCGCGCGCATCATCGCCGCCGTGGGCGGGGCGGGCGGAGCGGTGGCGGCCTCCCTCGTCACGGGCAAGCGCGGCCTCATTCCCGAAGAGACCAACGAGGCGTTGCGCGCGGCGGGCGTCTATCACGTCGTCTCGATCTCCGGCCTGCATATGGTGCTCGCCGCCGGCCTGTTCATGTGGAGCGTGCGCGCGCTGCTCGCCGCCTTTCCCGGCGTCGCGCTGCGCCGGCCGATCAAGAAATGGGCCGCCGCCGCGGCGATGCTCGGCGCGGTCGCCTATGACCTGTTCTCGGGCGCGGAAGTGGCGACCGAGCGCGCCATGGTGATGATGCTCGTCCTGCTCGCCGCGATCCTGTTCGACCGGCCCGCGCTGTCGATGCGCAATCTCGCGCTCGCCGCGCTTTTCGTGCTCGCGCGCGAGCCCTCCACCTTGCTGGGGCCTTCGTTCCAGATGTCCTTCGCCGCCGTCGCCGCGATGATCGCCTTGTTCGAGAAAGGCCCGTCCGACAGGGATTTTCGACGCGAGGCGCCGCCCGGCGCGCTCGAACGGGCGGGCGGGATCTTCGCCGCCATGTTGGCCACCACGCTTGTCGCGGGCCTCTCGACCGATCCGTTCGCGACCTATCATTTCCATCGCATCTCCGTTTACGGGCTGGTGGGCAATGCGCTCGCCCTGCCGCTCGTGGAGTTCGTCGTGATGCCCGCCGCCGCGCTTGGCGTAGTGGCCAGCGCCTTCGGGCTCGACGCGCCCGTGTGGCGGTTCATGGGGCTGGGCGTGGAGGCGATGCTGCAGGTCGCCGGCTTCGTCGCGCGCCTGCCCGGATCGGTCCAGATGGTTCCCGCCTTCGGCGCCGGCGCCCTGCTGCTGATGACGCTGGGCCTGTTGTGGCTGACGCTGTGGCGCAGCGCGTTGCGCTGGCTGGGCCTTTGTTTCGCCCTCGCCGGCGCGGCGCTCGCGCTGGACGCGCCGCGCCCGGACGTGATCGCCGACGCGCGCGGCGCCGTCGTGGCCTTCCGCGGCGAGGACGGCCGGCTCGTGGCGATGAACGGGCAGGCCAATCCCTTCGCGCTCAGTCAATGGCTGGCGGGCGACGCCGACCCGCGGCCGGCGCGCGCGGCCTTGCAGGGACAAGGAAGCGCAAGCGCCTCGGCGCCCGCGTTTCGCTGCGACGCGGACGGCTGCGCGGCCCGGCTGGGCGACGGGCGCAGCCTCGCGCTGGCCTTGCGCGCAGGCGCGCTGGCGGAGGATTGCGCGCGGGCGGACGTGCTCGTCACGCCGCTGCGGGCGCGCGAGATTTGCGCGGGGGCGGAGCGACAGCCCGCGCTCCTGCTCGACGCGGCCCATTTCGCCGCGCGCGGCGCGACCCATGTGTTTTTGGCGGCGGATGGCGGGGCGCGGCTGCGCACGGTCCGGGAGGCGGGGCTCGACCGGCCCTGGACGCGGGCGCCGCGCCCCCAGCCAGCGCCGCAGCGCGAGGGCGAGGGGATGGAGGGCCTGAGCGGACGGCTGGCGGACGCCGAGGCGGACGCGCTCGCGCAAGACGAACAGGCGCCGGACCTGCGCGCCCCGTGAGGGCGGGCTGACCCGCGCGCCTGCGCGCGATCAATATCGGCGCAGGAGGCTCACGAGCTTGCCCTGGATGCGCACGCGGTCGGGCCCGAAAATCCGGGTTTCGTAATCCGGGTTCGCCGCTTCGAGCGCGATGGAGGCGCCGCGCTTGCGCAGCCGCTTGAGGGTCGCCTCCTCGTCGTCGATCAGCGCGACCACGATGTCGCCGGTTTCGGCGGTGTCCTGCTTGCGGATGATGACGGTGTCGTCTTCGAAAATGCCCGCCTCGATCATGGAATCGCCGCGCACTTCCAGCGCGAAATGATCGCCCATGGCGAGGAAGTCCGGCGGCAGGGAGATCGTGTGGCTGCGCGTCTGGATGGCCGAAATGGGCGTGCCTGCGGCGATGCGGCCCATCACGGGCACGATGATGCTGGCCGGCGCCTCGCCGACGGGAACCTGCGCGCGCACGCGGCCCAGATCGCCCTCGATCACCGGGAAACGGCCGCCGCGTCCGCCGCCGCCGCCCGCGCCCGCAGGCGTGGAGGATTCCGGCAGGCGCAGCACTTCGAGCGCGCGCGCGCGATTGGGCAGGCGGCGGATGAAGCCGCGCTCCTCCAGCGCCATGATGAGCCGGTGGATGCCCGATTTGGAGCGCAGGTCCAGCGCGTCCTTCATCTCGTCGAAGGAGGGCGGAACGCCGGTCTCCTTCAGACGCTCGTTGATGAAGCGCAACAGCTCGCTCTGCTTCTTCGTGAGCATGGCTCGTCCTCTCCCGGCGCTGGCCGGCCCTGTCGATCGCGCGGCCCCGCGCCCGCCTTCGGGCGGGTCGTCCGGCCTCGCGCGCCCCCTGCGGACGCACGCGGCTCTAGATTGCCTCGAATCGAATAAACAAATCGTGAACAGACCATATCCGTTCGCGCTGCGTTCGGCAAGCGTGCTCATTCGCCGCCCCGCTGCAGGAACGAGCCTGACTTGCGTGGGCGGCGCGGCTCTGCATAGTGGCGCCATGCGCCTTGATCGGGCGCGGACGATCGCCTGACGGCTCGTGGAGGGAGTGAACATGGATCGCAGACAATTTCTCGGCGGCGCGGCCGCTGGCGCGCTGACGCTCGGCGGCGCCGGTTCCGCCGCTTTCGCGCAGGCGAGCGACTGGCCCAATGGCCCCTTGCGCATCTTCATCGGCTTTCCGGCCGGCAGCGGCGCCGACATTCTGGGCCGCTATTTCACCAATAAAATCGCCGAGATCGCCGGCAAGCCCGTGATCGTCGAGAACAAGCCAGGCGCCAATTCCAACATCGCCGCCGGCCTCGTCGCCAACGCCAAGCCGGACGGCAACAGCATCCTGTTCATCGCCAGCTCCAACATGGCGGCCAATCCGTTCCTGTTCAAATCGCTGCCCTTCGACACGGTGAAGGATTTCCGCGCCGCCGGCACGTTCGCGCAGATCGTCTTCGTGCTCGTCGTGAAGCCGGATTCGCCGTTCAACACGATCGACGATCTGGTGAAGCACCTGAAGTCGAAGACGCAGAACAAATATGGCTATACGAACCAGACGGCGATCATGTCGACCGAGCTGTTCAAGACCATGACGGGCACCGAAGCCGTGGGCGTTTCCTACCGCACCGCGCCGGACGCCATGCCCGACGTGACGAACGGCACGCTCGACTACATGATCATGGACGGCACGTTCGCCGCCGGCCAGATCCGCGCGGGCCGCCTGAAGCCGCTGGCCATCACCACCGCTGACCGCTCGCCCTCGTTCCCCGGCGTGCCGACCATGCAGGAAGCCGGACTCAAGGGTTACGATTTCGCGCCGTGGTGGGGCGTCTATTTCCCCAAGGGCACGCCCGACGCCATCGTCGCCAAGATGGAAGGCTGGCTCCAGAAGATCGGCGCCGAGCCCGAGACGGCCAAGTTCCTCGAGACGGTGGGCGCCATCGTCAACAAGGACACGTCCAAGCAGGCGGACGAACGCCTCATAAAGGAGATCGCCCGCATGGGGCCGATCATCAAGGCTGCCGGCATCGAGCCGCAATAATCAGGCCGCAAAGCTTGTGCAAGAAGGGGCCGGCCCAGCGCCGGCCCCTTTCGTTCGTCCGCCGCCTCGACTAGACAGGCGCGCATCGCTTTTCCGGAGGACT
>CAIXDD010000095.1 GCA_903918155.1 uncultured Hyphomicrobiales bacterium | reverse complement strand
TCGCGCGGCCTTGGCCTCCTCGCGCGTGATGGCGGCGAGGCGCGAGTCGGTGCTGAAGCCGCCCACCACATTCCATAATTCCCGCGTGAAGACGCCGAGCCTGGGGACCGGGCGCATGAGGCGCGCGTTCCACAGATCGTCGAGGCTCTCCTGCGCGCCCTGCAGGGCGAGCGCTTGCGTCAGCGCGTCCTCGCGGCAGCTGAAATACAGGCCCGCGCCCTGTTCATGCTGCGCGCGCCAGTCGTCGCGCGGCAGAAGCACGGGCGAATAGGCGCCGGCCCGCAGGCGCGCGCCCTCGCCCTCCAGAGTCACATGGGAGCCGAGCGGGATGAGAATGCGCCGAAAGCCGTCGCCGCCGCCGCTGATCGAAAAAGGCTTCGTCGCCGCGACGACCACGCGCACATCGGGGAAATCCAGCCCATAGGCTTCGCCGGCCCAGGCCCCGCAGGCCGGCTGGAACCGCCGCGCCCCCGCCTGTCGCGTTTTCAGGGCGTCGAAATATTCGTCCGGGTCCGTATAGCGCCGCCCCCTGAAGCGACGCCTGGTGAGACGTGTCACAGCAAATGTCCGGTTTCGTTTACAAACCTGATGTAAACGTCACAGGACATTCGCAAAATCATACTAATGTATGACGCCCAGAGACTTAACCTTTGCTAATCGCTCGGGGCGAAGAGCGAAGCGCCAGCGTCCGTCAGCGCGGCGCCGGAGATGCGGGCGTGGTTCCCGTGGCGGCGGGTCCCGAGGGTCCCGAAGCAGGGCTCGATGCAGGTTTCGACGCCTGCCCGCTGGCGGGCGCGGTCGTTTTCGCGCCGTCGCCGACGCCGGCGGTCGATCCGCCGCTGCGGAAGGCGTCGCCATTGATGAGGAAAAACGCGAGCGCGATGACGATGGCCGCGCCGATGACGACGCCGATCAGGCCCTTCGAGCCGCCCCGTTCCCGTTCGATCATGCGATCGGCCATGAGACCCTCCGCTGGTTGCATGCGCCCTGACAAGCCGGCGGGCGGCCTGCGGTTCCGCATTGAGCGCAAGGCGCAGGAAGTGCTAGGGAAACATGGCCGGCCCGCAGAAGGGCCAGACAGGACGCGTCCGCAGGGCGACGTCCGTCAAGACAGGGAGAGAAACGTGACCCCTATCCTCGCCACGCTCGCCGCAGGCGCGCTGTCTTTGGCGGCCTTCGCCCCCCATGGCGCGCGCGCGGACGCGATCGCCGATTTCTACAAGGGCAAGACGTTCAGCGTCGTGGTGGGCCATGAGCCCGGCACGGGCTTCGACGTCTATTCCCGCGTGCTGATCCGCCACATGCCCCGCTACATGCCCGGCCAGCCGACGATGATCGTGCAGAACATGCTCGGCGCCAGCGGCGTGGTCGCGGGCAATTGGCTCTTCGCCGTCGCGCCGAAGGACGGCACGGTGATGGGCACGTTCGCGCAGACCGTGCCGCTCGAACCCTTGTTCGGCAATCAGCAGGCGCGGTTCGACGCCGCGAAATTCATCTGGATCGGCAATATGGAATCCAGCGTGGCGCTGTGCGGCGTCTCGCGCGCCTCGGGCGTGGAGACGTTCGCCGACCTGCAGACGCGCGAAACGCTGATGGGCGCGACCGGCCCCACCGGCCCGCTCGTGAAATCCGCCCTCGCCGTCAAGAACACGATGGGCGCGAATCTGAAGGTCATCACCGGCTATAAGGGATCGGCCGACGTGAAGCTCGCCATGTCGCGCGGGGAAGTGGCCGGCATTTGCGGCCTGCCCTGGTCGACGGTGAAATCCTTCTGGCGGCAGGAGCTTGAAACCGGCGAGTTCCGTCCGCTCATCCAATTGTCGGGCGATCGCCATCCCGATTTCGCGAAGCTTCCCCACTACACCGACTTCATCAAGTCCGACGAGGACCGCAAATTGTTCGGCCTGCTGTTCGGCGTGCAGGCGCTGGGCCGCGCCTACGCCGCCCCGCCTGAGACGCCGATGGAGCGCGTGCGCGCGACGCGCAAGGCCTTCATGGACACGATGAAGGACAAGGACTTCCTCTCCGATGCGGAGAAGACCGGCATCGACATCGAGCCCATGGACGGCGAGCTGGTGAACAAGATGTGGAACGAGTTCACCGGCACGCCGGCCGCTCTGGTCGAGCGCGCGAAGGCGCTCACCACGCCCTAAGCCTGCGCGTCGCGCTCAGCCTTCGGCGTCGAGCGCGACGCTTTTCACGATGGCGTGCACGGGCGCGCCCGGCGCCAGCGCGAGCGCGTCGGCCGAGCGCGTCGTGACCCGCGCCCAAAGCCGCGCCTCGCCGCAGGCGATCTCCACGTCGGCCGCGCCATCGCCATTGCGCCGCACCTCGCGCACGATCCCTGCGAACACGTTCAGCGCGCTCAGGTCCTGCGGCCGGGCGCGGGCGATGAGCACGTCGCGCGCGAAGACGCGCAGGCGCAGCCGCGCGCCCGGCGCAAGGCCGCGGCCGGGCGTGAGCACGTCGCCCAGCGCGCAATCGAGCCGCGCCAGCCCGTCCGGCTCCTGCGCGATCACGCGCGCCTCGAACAGGGCGGCGCTTTCGCCGGCGTTTTCCGGGTCCATGAGGTCGGCGCGATGCAGCACGTCCTGCGGCGCGCCGCGCGCGCTCACGCGCCCCTCGCGCATGAGGACCACCTGATCGGCGAGCCGCGCCACTTCCGCGAGGGAATGGGTGACATAGACGATGGGCGCGCGCGCCTCCCGCCGCAGCCGGTCGAGATAGGGCAGGATCTCGCCCTTGCGCTCTTCGTCGAGCGAGGCGAGCGGCTCGTCGCACAGCAGCAGGCGCGGTTCGGCGAGCAGCGCCCGGCCGATGGCCACCCGCTGGCGCTCGCCGCCCGACAGGCTCGCCGGCGCGCGCGCGAGCAAGGCGCCGACGCCCAGCATGTCCACCACGCGCTCGAAGGCGCGCGGGTCATGGGCGCCTTTGAGATAGCGCCGCGCGAAAAGCAGGTTCGCGCGCACGTCGAGATGGGGGAAGAGCAGCGAATCCTGGAAGACATAGCCGATGCGCCGGCGGTGGGGCGCGACGAAGGCGCCTGCGGCGGGCTCGTCCAGCGTTTCCTCGCCGAAGGCGATGCGCCCCGCGTCGGGCCGCAGCAGGCCCGCGATCATGTTGAGCAAGGACGTCTTGCCGCAGCCGGAGCGGCCGAAAAGCGCGGTCACGCCGGGCCCGGCCTCGAAGGCGGCCTCCAGAGTCAGGGCGCCGAGGCGCTTGCGCACGTCAAGTCTCAACATGTCCGCCTCAACATGTCCGCTGAACATATCAGCCTTCCTTGCCGCGCGCGGCGCGGCGCGCCAGCCATTCGGAGAGCAGGACGGCGCCCAGCGACACGATGACGGAGGCGATCGTCAGGCGCAGCGCGGCGGCGTCGCCGCCCGGCGTCTGGACCAGCGCGTAAATCGCGGAGGGCAAGGTCTGCGTTTCGCCGGGAATATTGGCGACGAATGTGATGGTGGCGCCGAACTCGCCCATGGCTTTCGCAAAGCCGAGCACGAAACCCGCCAGCGCGCCGGGCCAGATGAGCGGCAAGGTGACGCGCAGGAAGACCTGCGCAGGATCGGCGCCCAATGTGCTGGCCGCCGCCTCCAGCCGGCGGTCCGCGGCTTCGATCGCCAGGCGCATCGTGCGCACCATCAAAGGCAGGCCCATCACCGCGCAGGCCAGCGCCGCGCCCGTCCAGCGGAAGGCGAAGACGAGGCCGAACTGCTCTTCGAGAAAGGCGCCGATGGGCCCGCGTCGTCCGAACAGGATCAGCAGCGCATAGCCGGTGACGACGGGCGGCAGAATCAGCGGCAGCAGGACGAGGCCGTCGAGCAGGGCCTTGCCCGCGAATCGGCCGCGCGCGAGCAGGAAGGCCAGCGCCAGCGCGACCGGAAGAGACGCGAGCGAAGCCGCCAGCGCGACCCTCAGACTGAGCCTGAGCGCGTCCCATTCCTCGGGCGTGAGTGCGGAAATCCAGCTCACATTTGGCCTTCAGCTTCACCGCCGGAATTTTTCCCGGCGCGGGACCTCATCTGTGTCATGGCCGTTCCTTCAATCCAAACAGAGAATTAAGCTTGGAGTGCGCTGTGCGGGGGCCTCAAGCCGCCTCCGAAATGTTCAGGCCAAGCTCATTTTCAGCGTGCTTTCGGGCCGGCGCAAAGGGTATGAAAGGGGCGGCTATGAGGTCCCCTCTAAGGCTTCCATGGCCAGGCGAGGGCGGGAATTCAGGCGCCCGCCTTCGCCGCTTCGCTCTGCGCAGCCAGTCCTTGCGCCCCCCGAACTTTCTCCTCTCCCGCTTCTCCCGTCGTTTCGACTCTTGTCTCGTTTCGCGTCTTGCCTCGTTTCGCCGCGCCTTGGCGCAGGCGCGCGCGTCCTGCTAACAAGCGATCCCTCGACACGCCATAGCACAAGGGCGTCGGCGCCCGAAGCAGGCGCCCGGCGCCGTCAAGGACGAAGGCCGGAAGATGCAACCAGGATCCGGCGCCGGCGGCGCGATGAACGCGTCCGAATGGGCCTTGCTGCTTTTCCTCTCGCTCCTGTGGGGCTCGTCCTTCTTCTTCGCCGCCCTCGCGCTGCGCGAGCTGGGGCCGATCACGGTCGTGCTGCTGCGCGTGGGCCTCGCCGCCCTGCCGCTG
>CAIXDD010000094.1 GCA_903918155.1 uncultured Hyphomicrobiales bacterium | reverse complement strand
CCCGCCGTGCTGGCGCGCGCAAAACACATTCTTGAAGGAACGGGAAAATAGCGATCACGCTCCGCATCATCTGTCCTCCTGCAAGCCGGAACGGCTGGAGACGCCCCCTATGCAACATATGACATGCGCCGCCGCATCGCTTTGCGCGCTCGCCCTCGCGGCCCCCGCAGCCTTCGCACAGCAAGCGGAGGGAACTTTTGAAGGCAAGACCATCACCCTGATCGCCAGCACCGGCGCGGGCGGCCATCATGACGCCATGGCGCGCACCATCGCGCAATACATGCCCCGCCACCTGCCGGGCCGCCCGAATATGATCGTGCGCAACATGCCGGGCGCCGGACATGTGCTCGCAACCAACTACATGTATAATCAGGCCGCCGCCGATGGGTTTACGCTTGCGACCGTGGTCAACAGCATCCCCATGCATCAGGCTCTCGGCGGCGACGGCGTGCAATACGACGCCCGAAAATTCGGCTGGATCGGCTCGACAGGCGTCAGCAATCTGACGGTGATCGCATGGGCGCCCAGCGGCGTAAGAAGCCTCCGCGACGCACAAGCGAAAGACGTGACGCTGGGCGCCACAGGAACGGGATCCGGGACCTTTCTCTATCCCCACGTCATGAACCAGACGCTCGGCACGAAATTCAAGATCGTCATGGGCTACAAGACGACGCAGGAAATCGATCTCGCCATGCAGCGCGGCGAGACGCAGGGTCGCGCGGGCGGCAGCTACGCCAGCGTCCTGCAGGACCATCCGTCGCTTCTGAAAGAGGACAAAATCCTGTTCATCGCCCAGATCGGCCTCGATAAGGAGCCGAAACTGGCCCATGTGCCGCTGATGCACGAATTGGCCGTCAATGACGACGATCAGAAGCTCCTGCGTTTCATCTCGACGCCGCTCAAGGTCGGGCGCCCCTATTTCGCGCCGCCAGGAACGCCGCCGCAACGTCTCCAGGCGCTGCGACGCGCCTTCGACGAAACCATGCGCGACAAAGACTTCGTCGCGTCGGCGGAGAAGTTGCAATTGGAGCTGATCCCGCTCAACGGCGAGGAATTGAGCCGCGTCGTCGACGACACGATCAATTCTCCCGCCGATTTGCTGGCGCGCGCAAAACGCGCGGTCGAACCGAAAGGCTGAATACGCCGCGTCTGACGCGCCGCCAACGCGCGTCGCCATTCTGCGCAAAGGCTTTGAAGAGGCGATACAAGACCCCGACCTCATCAAGGACGCCGCGCTGCGCAAGCTCGAAATCAGCCCTGTCACGGGCGCGCAAGTGGAGGACCTGCTTGCGCGCGCAAGCCGCGCCCATTCCGCGACGCATCCGCGCGTAAAGAGCGCGCTTGGCCGCTAGGCGCGGGAGCAAATCGCGCCGATCATGATTGCGTCCGCCGCAACGACTTGAGGAGCAGCTCGACCCACGAGCCATTGGATGCGAAGCGCGAACGCATCTGACGCTTAGAACGGACGGTTGGCTCTCATCCAGGCAGAAAGAAAATTCAAAAAGAGCTG
>CAIXDD010000093.1 GCA_903918155.1 uncultured Hyphomicrobiales bacterium | reverse complement strand
TCTCCTGCTGCCCAGAGGCGCGCCCGACTCCATCGTGCGCAAGCTCGCCAAGGCGGTGGACGATGCGGTGGAGACGCCCTCCGTCCGCGAGCGCCTGTTCAAGATCGGCGTGAGCATTCCTCCCGCCGAGCGGCGCACGCCCGAATATCTCGCCGATTATACGCCCAAGGAGATCGTGCGCTGGGGCGCCGTCATCCGCGATGCCGGCATCAGCGCGGATTGACGCTCGCCAGATAATCGCGCGCCCGCGCGAAGACCGCCTCGAACATCGGCGCGGTGAGCACGCCGGTGTTCGTGTTGTAGCGCGAGCAATGATAGCTGTCGAAAACGCGCAGGCCCGCGACCGGCTCATGTTCCGCGCCATGGGCGAAGGGAAAGGCGGCGAGCCGCGCGCCCAGCGTGCGCAGAAGGCTTTCATGCGCGATGCGGCCAAGCGCCACCGCCGCCTGAGGCGCCGATGCGTCCGCCTTCGCTTGCGGTTTCGCAGCCGCTTGCGGGACATGCGGGGCCGGGACATGCGGGGCGAGAAAGCGCCGGCATGTCGTGATCTCGGCGGGCGTCGGCTTGTTTTGCGGCGGCACGCAGCGCACGGCGTTGACGATGCGGCAATCGAGGAGCCGCAGGCTGTCGTCGGGGCGCGCCTCGTAGACGCCTTCGGCGAAGCCCGTCTTCAGCAGGGTTGCAAAGAGAAGGTCGCCGGCCCAATCGCCGGTGAAGGGGCGGCCCGTGCGATTGGCGCCGCGCAGGCCCGGCGCCAGCCCCACGATGAGCAGGCGCGCGTCAGCCGGCCCGAAGGCGGGCACGGGCGCATTGCGCCATGAAGGCTGCTCGGCGCGCGCCTGCGCGCGAAAGGCGGCAAGGCGCGGGCAGAGGGGGCAATCGCCATCGGGCTCCGCAGCGCGCACGCTGGCGCGGCCTGCGGCGGAGCCTGAAACGGCCTTCCGCGCGCGGGGCATGGCGCCCGAGCGCTCAGTCTTCGGCGTCGCTGGGAACCGATTGCGGATTGCCGGCGGGCGCCTGCAGGGGGCGGCGCTCCTGCGTGAACCGCTGCGGGCGCTCGGTCCGCTCGACCGGATCGCGGCCGATGCGCTGGGCGAGCTGGAGCAGGTCCACGAATTCGTCGGCCTGACGGCGCAATTCGTCGGCGACCATCGGCGGATGGGTGGTGATGGTGGAGACCACGGACACGCGCACGCCCTTGCGCTGAACGGCCTCGACGAGGCAGCGGAAATCGCCGTCGCCGGAGAACAGGACCATGTGGTCGATGCGCTCGGCCATCTCCATCGCGTCGACGGCGAGTTCGATGTCCATATTGCCCTTGACCTTGCGGCGGCCCAGCGAGTCCACGAATTCCTTCGTCGGCTTGGTCACGACGGCGTAGCCATTATAGTCGAGCCAGTCGATCAGCGGACGGATGGACGAATATTCCTGATCCTCCACGAGCGCGGTGTAATAGAAGGCGCGGATCAGGCGCCCCTTGCCCTGAAACTCCTTCAGGAGCCGCTTGTAGTCGATGTCGAAGCCGAGGGATTTGGCGGTCGCGTACAGATTCGCGCCGTCAATGAACAGCGCGATTCGCTCTTGATCAGCCATTTTCACATCCGCGTCGGGTTTCCTGAACGACTTGGTAGCCGCAATAAAATTGAAGGCCAAAACGACGTCGCAACCCGGTAAACCGACGCCGCTTGCGCGCGAAACGCAGCGCATGCCTGCCTATGCGACAATCATTCCTTCAATCGAATGAAGTCAAGGCGTAAAGTTTCGCCTATTCGCAAAAAGCCAATGACTTGGGCTCTTCATTGCCAATATTTAACATGGTCTCGAACTTGGCCTCGACTTTTGTCTCGGTTTTGGCGGCGAGACAGGACGAGTCTTTGACATGTCGCCGGGCATGTCACGGGGCACTACGTTTCCTGCGGCGCCGATGCCCTCGCTCCGGGGTTCGCGGCGCGTGCGACAATCGCCGCAAGCAAGCTTGGACCGCAAGCTTGGCTGGCGGCGCGCCGCGGCC
>CAIXDD010000092.1 GCA_903918155.1 uncultured Hyphomicrobiales bacterium | reverse complement strand
GACCATCATCATCGGCTTCGTCGCCGGCGTCATCGCGAAACTCGTCACGCCCGGGCGCAACGAACCGTCGGGATTCATTCTCACGACGATTCTGGGCATCGTGGGCGCTTTCGTCGCCACATGGATCGGCCAGGCGCTGGGCTGGTATCGGGTCGATCAGGGCGCCGGGCTGATCGGGGCGGTCGTGGGCGCGATCATCGTGCTCGTGATCTGGAGCGCCTTCCAGAGCCGTCGCCGCGTGTAAGGCCCGGCGCTTCGGAGACCCCATGGCCCAACGACCGCTCACCCTCACCGAAGCCATCGCCGCCGCGCTCGCAAGGCTCGACAGATTCGCCGCCGTGGAGCGGCAGCCCGACATCACGCCGGAGGAGGAGCAGGTGCTCGCCTGCCTCGGCGCAGCGCTGGTGGCCGAATGGAACGGCCTGGATCGCGACGTGCAGCGCCGCATTTTCGAGCGCGCGAGCGCCCTGGGCGGGCCGGCGGGCGGTTACGGCCTGCGGCAGGAGCTGGCGACCTTCCTCCACGACCACCATGTCCGCACAGCCCCGGCGGGCGCCGCCAAGGGCGCCTAGCAGGCCGCTTTCGGGCTTTTCGCAGGATATTCGCAGGCTTTGGGCCGACGCTTGCGGCCAACCTTGAGCGCGGGCGCGGGCGGCCGCCCCCTTTGGGCCGCCTTCCCCCCGGGGCGTTTTTCCGCTAGGCACGCGCGAACCCCAGCGGCCGGGACGGCCGGCCGCCTCGCCTTTCCGGGACCTTTGAAATGCATCGCTATCGCACGCACACCTGCGGCCAGCTCCGCGAGTCCGACGACGGCCAAACGGCCCGCCTGAGCGGCTGGTGCCACCGCATCCGCGACCATGGCGGCGTGCTGTTCATCGACCTGCGCGACCATTACGGCATGACGCAATGCGTGGTGGATCCGGATTCGCCGGCTTTCAAACTGGTCGAGACCTACCGCGCCGAATAGTGCGTGCGCCTCGACGGCAAGGCGCGCCGTCGCCCCGCCGGCACGGAAAACGCCGACATGCCCACCGGCCAGGTGGAGCTTTACGTGACCGAGGCGGAAGTTCTGGGCTCCGCCGCCGACCTGCCGCTGCCCGTCTTCGGCGAACAGGATTATCCGGAGGAGACGCGGCTGCGTTTCCGCTTCCTCGATCTGCGCCGCGAGCGTCTGCATCGCAACATCATGCTGCGCGGACAGGTCGTGTCCTCGCTGCGCCGGCGCATGTCGGGCGCGGGCTTCAACGAATTCTCCACGCCGATCCTCACCGCCTCCTCGCCGGAAGGCGCGCGCGATTTCCTCGTGCCCTCGCGCCTGCATCCGGGCAAGTTCTACGCGCTGCCGCAGGCGCCGCAGCAATACAAGCAGCTGCTGATGATGGCGGGCTTCGACCGCTATTTCCAGATCGCGCCCTGTTTTCGCGACGAGGATCCCCGCGCGGACCGACTGCCGGGCGAGTTCTATCAGCTCGATCTCGAAATGAGCTTCGTCACGCAGGAAGACGTGTTCGAGACGATGGAGCCGGTCATCCGCGGCGTGTTCGAGGAATTTGGCGGCGGGCGTCCCGTGACGCAGAAATTCCCGCGCATTCCCTATGCCGAGGCCCTTCGCAAATACGGCACGGACAAGCCCGATCTGCGCAATCCCGTGATCATGCAGGATGTGAGCGAGCAGTTCCGCGGCTCCAATTTCAAGGTCTTCGCGCGCATGCTGGAGGCCGAGAAGAACCAGGTCTGGGCGATCCCCGCGCCCGGCGGGGGCAGCCGCACCTTCTGCGACCGCATGAATTCCTGGGCGCAGAGCGAAGGCCAGCCGGGCCTTGGCTATATTTTCTGGCGCGAGACCGACGGCAAGGTCGAGGCGGCGGGCCCCATCGCCAATAATATCGGCCCCGAGCGCACGGAAGCCATTCGCGCGCAGCTCGATCTGAAATCCGGCGACGCCGTGTTCTTCGCCGCGGGCGATCCCGAGAAATTCCACAAATTTGCCGGCGACGCGCGCACGCGCGTGGGCCGCGAACTCAACCTCATCGACGAGAACCGCTTCGAACTCGCGTGGATCGTCGATTTCCCGATGTATGAATGGAACGAGGACGAGAAGAAGGTCGACTTCTCGCACAATCCCTTCTCCATGCCGCAAGGCGGGCTCGATGCGCTCACCTCGCAAGATCCGCTCGCCATCAAGGCGTTCCAATACGACATCGCCTGCAACGGCTATGAGCTGGCGTCGGGCGGCATCCGCAACCACAAGCCGGAAGCGATGGTGAAGGCCTTCGAGATCGCCGGCTATGGCGAGGAGACCGTGGTGGAGCGCTTCGGCGGCATGTATCGCGCGTTCCAATATGGCGCGCCGCCCCATGGCGGCATGGCGGCGGGCGTGGACCGCATCATCATGCTGCTGGCGGGCGAACAGAACCTGCGCGAAGTCGCGCTGTTCCCGATGAACCAGCGCGCCGAAGACCTGCTGATGGGCGCGCCCTCGGACGCCAGCAACAAGCAATTGCGCGAATTACACCTGCGATTGAACCTGCCGGAGAAGTGAGGGCGGGCGGCGGAGCGTCGCAACCCCCTCTCATCCGCCCCGATCGGCCGCGCGCTTTTGCGCGCGGTCGTGGTCCCGCGTCGTTTCGCCCATCCCTGATTCGGACATGCTGCGTTCCCTGCGCGTGCCGCCCGTCCCGAATTGGGGCGCGCCGGGCGGGGTCGCGCGGAAGCTTTCGTTCACCATGTCGCGAGGCGGGGCGGGAGGGCGCTTGCGCCTGTCGCGCAAGGCGCGGGCGTTT
>CAIXDD010000091.1 GCA_903918155.1 uncultured Hyphomicrobiales bacterium | reverse complement strand
GCTCTCCTGCCCGCCCTCCTGCCCGCCCTCCTGCCCGTCCTCCTGCCCGCCCTCCGGCCCGTCCTCCCGCCACAGGCCGGTCGCGGGCGCGCGCTCGAATGCGGTGACGCCGCCGAAGCGCGCGGCCAGATCCTCGCGCAGGTCGTAAAGGCCCGCGCGCCCGTCTGCGACCGGCACGAAGATTTCGATCCGCCAGCGCGCGCGCATCCGTTCACCCGGCCGAAGCGGCGTCGGCGCCGGCGCGCGGGTCATGGGAGTCCACGCGGCCGGGGAAGGCGGGATCGGCGACGGGCATCGGCGGACTCTCCATAGCGCCAAGGGCCGCGCGGGCCTGCGCCTCGGCTTCGCCGGTCAACGGCGCCGGCGGGCCAACGTTCCCCCCGCCCGGAACAGCCCTGTCGCGCCCGCGTTGTCAGGCCGCAGCGCGCCGCCGCATCAGGAGACGACCATGGCCATCGAGACCCGCACGCCCCCGCATACGGCGACCCCCACCGCCCGGTCGACCCTGCCGCCGCGGCCCGCGTCCCTGCGCCAGCGCGACGAGGACGAGGATTTCGAGGCGCAGGAGGGCGACGAGGACGGCTTCGACGCCGAGCTGGAGCGCGCCCAAGGGGAACGGGCGACAGGCCTGGTCCGCAGCGCCTGGCGGGGCGGATGGGACGCGTGGGAGAACGGCGCCCGGCACGGCCGCCAATGGGCGCGCCGCCACCCGACGCAGCTATGGGGCGCCGTGGGCGCGCTCGGCCTGCTCGCGCTCTGGATGGCCTATCGCCCCGCGCTGAACGCCGCGCGCAACGCCGGTTTCGACCCCAGCCGCCAGCGCTGGCTGGCGCGCGGGGCCGACAGGGAGCGCGACGAGGAGGAGGACTCGCGCGCCGCCCGGCCCGAGGGCGCGCGCGAGCGGGCCAACCGCCTGAATCCGTGAGCCCGCGCGGGTTGCGTCCGCCTCAAATCCGCGTATAAAGCGCGCTTCGCAGCTCCGGCCGGGGGCTGAACGGAAGGCCAGCGGGTTCGCCCGCCGGCAGGGGATGGTCCCCGTCTTCCCGTGTCTCCGCCTTCGATTGCAGTTTCCGTCGAGCCTTTCTCCGGGCTCGGAGGGCTCCGCGCCGGATCCGCGAAAACAGAGAAAGGCGATGCGATGGCTCTCTACGAGCACATTTACCTTGCCCGTCAGGACGTGACCCCCCAGCAGGTGGAAGCGATGACGGAGCAGTTCAAGGGCGTGATCGAAGCCAATGGCGGCTCGATCGGCAAGATCGAATATTGGGGCGTGAAGACGCTCGCCTATCGGATCAAGAAGAACCGGAAGGCGCATTTCACCCTGCTCAACATCACCGCGCCGGCCGCCGCCATCACGGAGATGGAGCGCCAGATGGGCATCAGCGAAGACATTCTTCGCTTCATGACCATCCGCGTGGACGAGCTTGAGGAAGGCCCGTCGGCGATGATGCGCAAGCGCGAAGAATCCGATCGCGACGACCGTGGCGACCGCCGCGGCCCGCGCGGCGACCGTCCGCGTCGCCCCCGTGAAGATTCCGTCGTGGAAGGAGTCGAATAATGGCCGGTGCTCCCCGTCGCCCCTTCTTCCGTCGTCGGAAGACCTGCCCGTTCTCGGCCGCCAACGCGCCCAAGATCGACTATAAGGACACGCGTCTTCTCTCGCGCTACATCTCCGAGCGCGGCAAGATCGTGCCCTCGCGCATCACCGCCGTCTCGGCGAAGAAGCAGCGTGAACTCGCCCAGGCGATCAAGCGCGCGCGCTTCATGGGCCTGCTGCCCTACGTGATCCGCTGATCTCACTTCGGTGATCCATCGGTCCTTCCCGCCCTGCGGGGAGGACCATTCCGCAAAGCCGCCCGGATGGTCCGGTCGGCGAGGCTGGACGGGGATCTCCCGCCCTAACCGCCCCCGGGCGGGACACCCAGGCGAACCCATGCTGCAGACCCTCATCATCGCGATCGGCGCAGGCCTTGCGGCCGCATTGCTGTTCTTCATTCCCGTGAAGGGCACGTCGTTCGCCGCCACCGCAGCGCTGTTCAACGCGCTGCCGCTGATGATCGCGGGCCTCGCCTTCTCCCCCTCCGCCGCGCTGATCGGCGCCGCCAGCGGCGTGCTCGCCCTGTTCGCGGGCCTCGTGCTCGTCGCCGACGTGGACGCCGGGCCCGCCTTCGTCTTCTGCGCCTTTTTCGCCGCCACCTCCGCTTTGCCCGCCTGGCAGCTCACGCGGCTGGCCTGGCTCGGCCGCCCCCCTGAGGCGGGCGAGACGCCGGCGTCCGACGGACTGGTCTGGTATCCCATCGGCCGGCTCGTCGGGTGGATGACGGGCATGGCCTGCGCGGCCGCCATCGCCGGCCTGCTCATCGCCGTGGCGCGCGTGGGCTCTTTCGAGGGTTTCGTCGATCTCGCCACGCGCCGGCTCGGCCCGCTGCTGGAGAGGGCGCTGGGATCGGGCCTGCGCCTGCCCGGCGACCTCACCATCGAGGACATCGTGCGCGCCTTCGTGATCGGCTCGGCGCCCGCCATGGCCGCATGGGGCGTGCTGACCATGGCGCTGAACCTGTGGCTGGCCGGGCGCATCGCCCTCGTCTCGCAGAGCCTGCGCCGCCCCTGGCTCGACGTGCCCGAACATTTCGACCTGCCGCGCGCCGTGCCCCCGCTGCTCGCGCTCGCCGTCGTCGTCAGCCTGATCGACGGCCTGCCGCGCGCCATCGGCGCGACGGTGGCGCTGGCGCTGGGCGTGGCGCTGGCGCTGAAGGGGCTCGCCTGGATCCATCAAGGCACGCGCGCGACCGCCGGCCGCGGCGCGATCCTCGCCGGCGTCTACGCCGCGCTTCTCCTGCTGTTTCCGCTCCCGGCGCCCGTGCTCGCCGGGATCGGCCTGTCCGCCATGCTGTTTCCGCGGCGCCGGACGCCCCGCACGCCCCCCGGTCCGCCGGCGGCCAATTCCAACCAGAGCCAATCCTTCAACCCGAACGATCCAAAGGAGTAACGATATGGAAGTCATCCTGCTCGAACGCGTGCCCAAGCTCGGCCAGATGGGCGAAACCGTGAAGGTGCGCGACGGTTTCGCGCGCAATTTCCTGCTGCCGCGCGGCAAGGCGCTGCGCGCCACCTCCGCCAACAAGAAGCGCTTCGACGACCAGCGCGCCCAGCTTGAGGCCCGCAACCTCCAGCTCAAGAGCGAAGCCGAAAAGGTGCAGGGTTCGCTCGACGGCCAGAGCTACGTCATCATTCGCCAGGCGGGCGAAACCGGCCAGCTTTACGGCTCGGTCTCCACGCGCGACGTCGCCGACGCGGTGAGCGCGGGCGGCGTCACCGTCAACCGCAACCAGATCGTGCTGTCCACGCCGATCAAGGGCATCGGCCTGCACGCCGTGCCCGTGCTGCTGCATCCCGAAGTCGAGGCGAAGGTCACGATCAACGTCGCGCGTTCGCCCGAAGAAGCCGATCGTCAGGCGCGCGGCGAAGCGCTCGTCACGCGCGAAGAGACCTCGATGGACGATCTCGGCCTCGAAGTCGGCGCCGCGCTGGCGGAAGCCGGCGGCGACATGGGCGACCGCTAATCGCACGCGCGTTTTCGCGCCCCATGCGTTCGCGACGGCCGGGCTTGCGCCCGGCCGTTTGCGTTTGGCGACCGCGCGCGCCGAACGCCTTGCGTTTCAGCAAGCCAGCGTGAGTCAGATCGCCCCGCTTGCGTCAAGCCGCGCCTTCAGGCGCGCGGCGGGTCTGTGGATTGCGGGCGAATGAGGCGCGCCTTCGCAAATTCTTCACGAAGCGGCGCCGCGCCGTGCCACAACCTCGCCAGCAAGGAGCGCGGGCGCTAAACTGGCCGCTCGCGTTCGAGTCGGAAAACAGTCTCGCATTCCCGGATGGTCATGGCCGCAATCGAACAGATCGCGAGCAGATTCGCGCTTCCCGCGAACGCGCCCGAACAAGCCGCCTATCGACTGGCGCCGCATAACATCGAGGCCGAGCAGGCGCTGCTGGGCGCGGTGCTGGTGAACAACGACGCCTTCGACCGCGTGTCGGACTTTTTGCGCGCCGAGCATTTTTACGAAGAGATTCACCGGCGCGTCTTCGAGATCGCCGAGCAATTGATCCGCGCGGGCAAGGTCGCCTCGCCGGTGACGCTGAAGACTTTTCTGGGCGAGCATGATCTTGGCGGCATGACGGTGCCGCAATATCTCGCGCGTCTGGCCGCAGAGGCGACCACCGTCATCAACGCCGAGGATTACGGGCGCACGATCTACGATCTCGCCATGCGGCGGAACCTGATCCACATCGGCGAGGACATCGTCAACACCGCCTATGATTCCCCTGTGGACCTGTCGCCGCGCACGCAGATCGAGGAAGCCGAACGCCGCCTCTACACGATCGCCGAGCAAGGCCGCTACGACGGCGGCTTCCAGGCTTTCTCGCAAGCGCTCACCACGGCCATCGACACGGCCGCCAAGGCCTATGAACGCGACGGCAAGCTGTCGGGCATCTCCACCGGCATGAGCGACCTCGACCTGAAGCTCGGCGGCCTGCAATCGTCCGACCTCGTGATCGTGGCGGGGCGTCCCGGCATGGGCAAGACGGCGCTGGCCACCAATATCGCCTTCAACATCGCCCGGGCCTATGAATATGAAGTGCGCGCCGACGGCGTGCATGTGCCCAAGAACGGCGGCATCGTGGGCTTCTTCTCGCTCGAAATGTCGGCCGAGCAGCTCGCCACGCGCATCATCGCCGAACAATCGGGCGTGCCCTCCTACAAGATCCGCCGCGGCGACATTCACGACCACGAGTTCCACAAGATCTCGGAAGCCGCGCGCGAGATGCAGCAGATCCCATTCTACATCGACCAGACCGGCGGCATCTCCATCGCCCAGCTCGTCGCGCGCGCGCGGCGCCTGAAGCGCCAGAAGGGCCTCGACGTTCTGGTGGTGGACTATCTGCAATTGCTCAGCGGCTCGAAATCGCGCGGCGACAATCGCGTGCAGGAGCTGACCGAGATCACGACGGGCCTCAAGGCGCTCGCCAAGGAGCTGAACGCGCCGGTGATCGCGCTCTCGCAGCTCTCCCGTCAGGTGGAATCGCGCGACGACAAGCGCCCGCAATTGTCGGACCTGCGCGAATCCGGCTCCATCGAGCAGGACGCCGACGTGGTGATGTTCGTCTATCGCGAGGAATATTACATCAAGAACAAGCAGCCGCGTGAAGGCACCGAAGAATTCATCCAATGGCTGGCCGAGATGGAGCGCGCGCACGGACGCGCGGAAGTCATCATCGGCAAGCAACGTCACGGCCCCACGGGCACGGTGGAATTGCAATTCGACGCGGAAGTGACGCGCTTCTCCAATATGGCGCGCGAGGACGCGCTGCCGGAGCGCATGTGAGCGGCCCCGCGCAATCCTTTCCCGGCGTCGCGCCCGACCATGCGCAGGCGATTCTGAGCGTCGATTTCGACGCGCTCGTCGCCAATTGGCGCCTGCTTGGCGCGCGCGCGCAAGGCGCCGATTGCGCCGCCGTGGTGAAGGCCGACGCTTATGGCGTGGGCCTGGAGCCGGTGGCGCGCGCGCTGGCGAAAGCGGGCGCCCGCACGTTCTTCGTGGCCCAGGCGAGCGAGGCGACGCGGCTGCGCGCCGCGCTGGCGGAGGTCGCGGGCGCGGCGCAGGCGCGCATCTATTGCCTCAACGGCCTGTTGTGCGAGGACGCGACGCTGGCCGCGCTGCTGGCCGCCGACGCGATTCCCGCGCTGGGCTCGCCGCGCGAATTCGCCTTCTGGACCAGCCGGACCGACAGGCCCGCCGCGATCCATGTGGACACGGGCATGAACCGCCTCGGCATGAGCCTTGACGAGGCGCGCGCGCTGGCTTGCGACGCGCAGGCGGGACGCATCGAGCTGGCGATGAGCCATTTCGCCTCTTCGGAAATCTCCGACGCGCCGATGAACGCGGCGCAGATCGCAAGTTTCGACGTCGTGCGCGCGCTGTTTGCGGGCGCGCGCGCGAGCCTGGCGAATTCCTCCGCGATCTTCCTGCCCGGCGCGCCTCACTACGACGTGGTGCGGCCGGGCT
>CAIXDD010000090.1 GCA_903918155.1 uncultured Hyphomicrobiales bacterium | reverse complement strand
CTTCGCCTACAAGAGAGGGACCGCGCCCCACCTCATGGCCTTCTTAAACGGCGGCACCGTCGAGGAGCGCGTCTTTCAAACGCATCAGCAAAGTGGAGCGGCCTTCGGCTTGCTTCCGCAGGATCGCTGAAAACGTGCGGGCTCCGAACAGGCGGCCTAAGTCGATCAGATGAAACTTGCCCGCGGGCGCGCGGCAGGAACAAAACGTATGAATGAGGCCGACGCCGACGCCGGCCTCAACGAGATCGCAGGCCGTCTGGCAATTGCCCGCTTCGATGAGGCCGTGCATCGCCCAGCGGGTCTTGCCGATGCGAGCAGACGACGATCCTGCGATCAGCACCTTGTATTCCGACAAATCCTCGACGCGGATCTGCTTGCGGGACGCGAGCGGATGCCCGTTGAGAACGGCCAGAGTCAAACTCGTCATGATGATGGGCGTGATCTCAAGCGAGTTCGGAACGTCTGTAAACGATCCAATCGCCATGTCCGTCTCGCCGGCTTCGACGGAGCGCAGCGCATCTGCGGAATTCTTGATCGAAATTCCCAGCTCCACGCTCGGATATTGTTTCAGGAACGCGCTGATGCGAGGAACGAAATACCAGGCGAGATCGCTGTTCACTGAAATCGACACGCGATCCGGATGAAGCTCTTCAAGCGCCGACGACGACAGAATTTTGTCGAAGGCGGATAAGAGCGCCTCCGTGCTTTCGACCAATTGTCGCCCCGCCGTCGTCAGAATGAGGCGGTTGGGCGTGCGCCGGAACAATTCGACCTTCAGCTGCTCCTCAAGCCGGCGGATGCTGAAAGACACGCCCGAGACGGTCATGCGCAGGCGAGACGCCGCCGGCCGCAGCCCGCCATGCTTCGCTACAAGATTGAAAATATGAAGCTTTTTCAGATCGAGCTTTGCTAGGTCCATGCACGCGCCCATCGGCCAGATCAAGCAATACTGTACCTAGATGAAATACATTTCAAGTTTACATGGCCCTGCAGACGGTCCCAACTTAGGTGCTGCAACAGTGGCGTGGCGCCGCGCATGATAAACCAAATGAAAGACGCACCATGAACGTTCGAGCCAACCATCCGACCGTCGACATCTCCAAATTCGTGGAAGAAGTGCGCGAGCTGGCGAATGCGCAATTTGAGTCCCCTCAATATAAGCGCTTGCTCGCAATCCCGCTGACCGTAGAACGCGCGCGCCGCTACGTTTTGCAAAAGGCCTATTGGAATATCAACCGTCGCGATTGCTGGGGCTATTCCCAGGGCCCCGCTCCCATGGACGTGAAGAAGCTAATCTGGGAACACGAGGAAGACGAACTCGCCGGCAATAAGGAAAGAGGCGTCGAAGACCACTACAGCCTTCAGGTCCGCCAGAGCGCGCAACTAGGTCTCTCCCTCGAAGATTTCGTCAACGAGGTTCCTTCCGACGCGACGAAAACCATCAGCTATGCGTACATCCATCTCGTGAAGGACAGCCCCTGGCTGAAGGCCTTCGCCGCATGCGTCGCGCTTGAGATTTCGAACTCGGCGGAATGGGTGAAGGGTGGCGGCATGTCTTACCGCTGGGGCAAAAAGCAGGAAGCGGAACTGAATTTCCCCTTCCATAAGCAGCTTAACGCCGCGGAGCACGCCGAGGTGGACGTGCTGCATGCGCACATGTTGCTCAAAGTGGTGGAGAGACACGCCACGACGCAGGCGGCGCTGGATCTCGTCATGGAAGGCCTCAAGGACAGCTGGGCGATCGACCGTGTCTGGAAAGGTCAGCTCGCCGAAATGCTGGAGGCCCTGCCGCCGCCAGCCCGCTGAGCCTGAACTGAAATAGCTCCATGGGAGGAGCCTTGCGAGCGTCGTCATGGAACGCTCGTCGCAGCAAGAACCGGGGCTGGATGACATTCGCTTAGAATAGCGCAGCTCCAGTCTCGGTTCACGTCGTTAGAGAAAGAGGCGTAACATATGGCCCCAACCGCACCGCCGGAGAAACGCCGGCGCCGATCAAGGCGGCCCATGGGTCCGCCACAAGAATAAGGGCGCTTTCGGATGGCCGCTTTCGACAGCTCAGAGTCAGAGTCGCTTCTTCAGGCGCTGAGAGCGGCCAATATGCGCGGCCAGTGGGAGAACGAAGCCCATCGAACCGCCTCAGACCGGGACGTGGAGAAGGGCGTGTTCGGCCCGAAGCCCGGCGGCGTTCCCCATGTCTGGCCATGGGCGACAGTGAAACCCTTTCTCGAACGATCCTGCAAAGCGATCCCGGAGACGTTCACGTCGCGCCGCTCGCTGATGTTCAACAACCCCGGATTGCCCAGAGGCACGACGACAAGCATCAACATGGGCATCCAGATGATCTTGCCGGGTGAGCTTGCATGGGCGCACCGGCACAGCATCTCCGCTCTCAGGTTCGTCATTTCCGCCGGACCGTCGCTGTCGACCGTCGTCAGCGGCGTTCCCCTTCCCATGAGCAATTACGATCTCGTTCTCACGCCCGCGTGGGAATGGCACGATCATCACAACGCCGGCGATCAGCCGGGCGTCTGGCTCGACGTTCTCGACGGGCCGATCATGAATTCGCTGAATCAGGTTTTCTTTGAAAACTTCGGGCCGGATCGTCAGCCTTTAGCCAATTCCGACACGGACCTTCTCTCGAGCCTGCGTCCGCCGGAAAACCTTCTTGAGACCAAGCGCGTCTTTTCAGAGACGACAAAAATCTACCCATGGCGCGAGACGGAAGAACGCCTGAAAGCCTTATCGGAGAAGCCCGCCAGCCCGTACGACGGGGTCGTGTACGAATATGTCGATCCGGTCTCTCAACGCTCGGTGCTTCCCAGCCTCTCCTGCTGGGCGCAATTGCTTCGGCCCGGCGAAAAAACGCAGGCGCATCGGCATACGTCCAGCTCGGTTTATTTCGTCGTTCGCGGAAACGGCCGGACCATCGTCGACGACGTTGAGCTGACATGGGGGCCAAACGACTGTTTCGTCGTGCCCAACTGGGCATGGCATGAACATCGAAACGTAAGCAGCGATCAGGACGCGGTCTTGTTCAGCGTGAACGACATTCCCCTGCTCGCTTTTCTGGGTCTTTATCGCGAAGAGCCTGACATCTCCATTCGCGAACTGCCTTCGCACCAAACAAGAAGAAAGGGCTGAAGCCCTGCCAGATGAATCCAGGTTACTGGAAAAGTAACGGATGGGAGGAAAAAATGAAAAAATCTGCTGCGGGCGTGGCATTGATTTTTTTCTCGGCTCTTACGGGAGCGCAGGCCGACGAATTCTACGCCGGGAAGACGATGCGCATCATCGTGGCGACGGGCGCAGGAGGCAGCTACGACATTTTCGCGCGGCTCATGGGCCGGCATCTGAGCAAAACTGTTCCCGGAAAACCGACTTACATCGTGGAGAACATGCCCGG
>CAIXDD010000089.1 GCA_903918155.1 uncultured Hyphomicrobiales bacterium | reverse complement strand
CGAGAGGCCGAGAGTCAGCCCGCCCGCGCCGGCGCCGGCGCCGACGAGGAACTTGCGACGGGAAAAATCGATCGCGTTCATGAACGTCCCTCCCTTAGGCGCTGCGCACGGCCTGCGCGGCCTGCTTGATGGCTGCGCGGATGCGATTGTAGGTGCCGCAACGGCAAATGTTGGTCATCTCGCGATTGATGTCCTCGTCGGTGGGACGGGGCTTCGCCTTGATGAGCGCCGCGGCGGCCAGGATCTGGCCGGACTGGCAATAGCCGCATTGGGGAACGTCGTTGTCGAGCCACGCCTTCTGCACGGCCGCGACGATCTTGCCGCTCGCGCCTTCGATCGTGACGATCTTCTGCTTCTCCGTGACCGCGCTGATCGGCAGGGAGCAGGAGCGCACCGGCTCGCCGTCCAGATAAACGGTGCACGCGCCGCATTGGGCGACGCCGCAGCCGTATTTCGTGCCGGTCAGGCCGAGCTGTTCGCGGATGGCCCACAAAAGGGGCGTATCGGGCTCCGCATTCACGTCGCGAAGCCGGCCATTGATGTTCAACTTGGGCATGCAATCCCCTCCGGGCTTTTCTTCATGAGCTTCGCCGGGAGGAAAGGGGCCCGTGCGCGTGCGCGACGGACTCCGCGCGGCCCGACTCTCCCTCCCGACGCGCGCATAACGAAACATTTGTAGCGCCTCAGTTCGCGCCGGCAAGGGCGCGCGCGCGACGAAAAAAGCAAAAGGGCGCGGCAAGGGATTCGACAGCCGGGCCGCAGGGCGTTATGAGCTAGGCGACGAAACTTCATAAAATTCGGGAGCGCACAGCTTGTTCAGGAACTTTCTCGCGACAAGCCTGACCTTGAGCATCGCTGCCGGTCTTGTCGCCGGTCTTGTCGTCGGTCTTGCCCCGGCCGCGGCGCGGGCGCATTTTTTGGAGATCCTCCCCAGCGACGACGTTCTGCCCAGGGGCGGGCGCGTCTCGCTCGACCTCGTTTTCACCCATCCGATGGAGCGCGGCCCGGTGATGGAGCTGAAGCGCCCCGTCCGCTTCGGCGTGAAGGCGAACGGCAAGACGACGGATCTGCGCGGCGCGCTGAGGGACGTTGTCAAACAGGGCAAGACCGCCTGGACCGCCGCCCATGAGCTGAAGGAGCCGGGCGCCGCGATCTTCTTCGTGGAGCCGCAGCCCTATTGGGAGCCGGCGGAAGGCAAATATATCGTCCATTACGCCAAGGTGGCGGTGGACGCCTTCGCCTCGGGCAAGGATTGGGACGCGATGGTCGGCCTGCCCGTGGAGATCGAGCCCCTCACGCGCCCGACTGGCCTGTGGGTGGGCAATCTCTTCCGCGCGATCGTGCGCCGCAACGGCAAGCCCGTTCCCTTCGCGCAGGTGGAGGTGGAATTCGTCAACGACGGATCGGTGACGGCGCCCAACGACGCCTTCGTCACGCAAGTGGTGAAGGCCGATGCGCAAGGCGTCTTCGCTTACGCCATGCCGCGCGCGGGCTGGTGGGGCTTCGCCGCGCTCATCGAAAGCGAGCGCAAGATGAAAAGCCCCGAGGGGCGCGACGCGCCGGTGGAGCTGGGCGGGGTGATGTGGGTGAAGGCGACCGACTTGCAAGCGCCTTCCTCTGCGCCTTCCCCCGCGCCCTCCTCTGCGCCTGCCCCTGCGTCACGCTGACAGGAGACGACCGGCCTTGGCGCATATTCCCGACGGCGTGCTTTCGACGCAGGTTCTCATAGGCGGCGGACTCGCCGCCGCCGCCGCGCTCGCCCTGTCGCTGCGCGCGATGGACGAACGCGCTTTGCCGCGCGTGGCGATCGTCTCCGCCGGCTTCTTCGCGATCTCGCTCTTCGCCATACCCGTGGGCCCCGCCAGCATCCATCTGCTGCTGGGCGGGCTGATGGGCCTGATCCTTGGCCCCGCGATCTTCGCGGCCGTCTTCGCCGCGCTTCTCCTGCAGGCGATGATGTTCGGCTTCGGCGGGCTGACGACGCTGGGCGTGAACACGATCAATGTCGCCTTGCCCGGCGCGCTCGCAGGCCTTGTCCTGCGCCCGCTGGTCGCGCGCGCGAGCGCGCCGCGCGCCGCGCTCATCGCCTCGCTGGGCAGCGCCTTCGCGGTGATCGGCGCCGGCCTGATGGTGGCGGGAAGCCTCGCCCTCTCCTCCAGCGATTACGAAACCTCCGCGCGCGTGATGATCGCCACTTATGCGCCCCTCACCATCGT
This sequence comes from uncultured Hyphomicrobiales bacterium, assembly GCA_903918155.1. Classification (GTDB taxonomy): domain Bacteria; phylum Pseudomonadota; class Alphaproteobacteria; order Rhizobiales; family Beijerinckiaceae; genus Terripilifer. The sequence goes on along the minus strand of CAIXDD010000089.1, from coordinate 211 downwards.
CGAGGCGCTGATCGCCGGCTCCTGCGTCTCCTTCGTGAAGAAGGTGAAGCCCGACCTCTTCGACGCGCAGGATCGCGCATGAGCGCGCGCCTCGACCTCGCCTGCGCCTGCGCCTCGCTTGCGGCGAGCCTGAGCCCGGCTTTCGCCCATCGCCTCGTCGTCTTCGCCGCGCGCGAAGGCGAGGCGGTGACGGGCTATGCGTTTTTCGTCG
>CAIXDD010000088.1 GCA_903918155.1 uncultured Hyphomicrobiales bacterium | reverse complement strand
TCGCCCGCCGCGCGGCGCGAAGGAGCGGGCCCGCCCTGCGCTGCGGCCGCGCCGGCGAGGAGCAGGAAGGCGCAGGCCAGACGCGCGGCGGCGAGGCTGACGGGCGGGCGGGGGACGGCGGCGAGAAAATGAACCATGGCCCAGCATGGCCCGCGACAGGCCGTGCGCCATGATCCCGATCAAATCGCCCCGATCCCGCCCGCTTCCCTAGCGCGCGCGGGCGGCCTATTGCTGGACGCGCAGGGAGGAGACCAAAACATGATCGCGACGACGACCCGGACCGCGCGCATCGACGTGCACCACCATGTGCTGCCCGATTTCTACAAGGACGCGCAGCGCGCCGCCGGCATCACCGGCAGCGCCTATCAGGCCTTTCCCGAATGGTCGCCTGAAGCCTCGCTTGCGCTGATGGACGAGGCGGGAATCGGCGCGACGATCTTCTCCTTCACCTCGCCCGGCATTTTCTTCGGCGACCTCGCGCAGACGCGCCGGCTGGCCGTCGTGTTCAACGATTGGCTCGCCGGCCTCGTCGCCAGCCGCCCGGATCGTTTCGGCGCCTTCGCCTTCCTGCCCCTGCCGGACGTGGACGCCTCGCTGAAAGAAATCGCGCGCATCTACGACGACCTGAAGCTCGACGGAATCTGCCTGCTCACCAGCGTGGACGAACGCTATATCGGCCATCCCGATTTCTGGCCGGTCTATGAGGAGCTGAATCGCCGCAAGGCCGTCGTGTTCATCCATCCCTGCTATCCGCCGGGCACGGAGGCGCGCGGCTGGGACATTCCGCGCATGTTGATCGATTATCCATTCGAGACGACGCGCGTGGCGACCAATCTCATTTTCAACGGCGTCGCCGAAAAACTGCCCGACATCCGCTTCATCCTGTCGCATGCGGGCGGAACCTTGCCGATGCTGGCCCACCGCATCTCCATTTTCGACAAGAAGACGAAGCAGCAGGCGCATTATCCGCAAGGCGCGCTCGCCTATATCAAGCGCTTCTATTACGACACGGCGCTCAGCGGCCATCCCGCGCCGCTCGACGCCTTGCGCGCCTTCGCGCCCGCCGACCGCATTCTCTTCGGCACGGATTATCCCTATGTCGCAGCCGATGTGGCGCTGCGCGAGACGGCGGGCTTCGACGCTTACGCCGGCTTCAGCGCGCAGGATCGCTATCTCGCCGAACGCGGCAATGCGGAAAGCCTTTTTCCGCGCTTCGCCCGCGCATGAGCCGAGGCGGCGGGCCGGATGCGCCCGCCCCGCAGGCTCAATAGGACATCAGCGTCGGCACGGGCGGGGCTTCGAGCATATGCCGCGTCACGCCGCCCAACACCATCTGCCGAAACCGGTTATGCGCGAAAGCGCCCATCACGACGAGATCGGCGCGCGTCATCGTCGCATGGGCGCGCAGGGCCTCGCCCACATCGCCCCGCGCGGCGGGCAGATTCGTCAGCCGCACGTCGCGACAATGGCGCGCCACGCGCGGCGCGATCTCCGCGCCCTCGATGCGCTTGGCGGGATTGGGATCGCCGCTGATCGTGACGATCTCCACCTGCGCGGCTTTCGACAGAAGCGGCATGGCGTCGCGCAAGGCGCGCGAGGCGCGCGGCCCGCCGTCCCATGCGATGAGCGCGCGGACGGGCTGCGCGGGGCCGCTCCAGCCCAGCGGCGTCACGATCACAGGCCCGCCGGAATTGAACAAGACCTCCTCGGTCGCGCCGCGCAGCATGGAGAGAAATTCATCGCACGCCTGCATCACGGCGATGTCGGCGAGGCGCGCCTGCGCGGAGAAGGCGTGAACGAGGTGAATGAAATCATCCTGAACCGCCGTCGAGTCCACCGAGACGCCCGACGCCTGCGCGAAGCGCTCCGCCTCGGCGCGAAAGGAATCCGCGCGGTCCAGACGCTCGGCGTTCGCATTGTTCACGAGCGCGCGCACCTCGCCCATGAATGTGATGCTGGGCGCAGACAGTTTTGAGACCGCCGTGCGGATCGACAAATGCGCGCCCTCGCTGGCGGCGAGGTCGATGGCGTAGCGCGTGAGAGCGGGATCGGGCGCATGGGCCTCCATGCTCGCATCGAAGAAGGGGCCAACGAAAATCGTCTTGATGGACATGCGACCTCCAAAGCTGCGCGTCATCGGCGCTCGAACGACCAGAGCGCGCAGGACAAGACGGATGCGCCCTGTTCTGCGGCGACAAGACTTCGCCAATCCCTTCTCTTTCGCAAGCGAGGGCTCTACAATTGATCCATGACCGACCCGAGCCAAGATATGAACACTGACATGAACGCCGACATGAACGCCGACATGAACACTCTTGCGCATCGCGCGCGCATGAGCGTTTTCACAAACGAAATTCTCTGGCGCCTGCAGGACGACCGCCTGTTCTGGCGCGACCTCGCCTCGGGCGAAAGCGGCGCCGTGTCGCTCGATGACGTGAGCGAGGCGCAGATCATGCTGGAGCCCGCATGGCGCGGAGCCGCGCAGCGCATCTGCCGGCTGCGCACGCGGGCGGGCGCCGTCCTGTCCATCGCCGCCGTCCATCGCGCAGGCCTGCTCGCGCGCGAGGATCGCGCGGATTCCTGGCGCCCCTTCACGCGTCTTCTGCTGGAGCGCGTGCGCGCCGCCAATCCCGCCGCGCGCCTGCGCCACGGCCTTTCCGCGATCGGCTTCGGCCTCGCGCTCAACGCTCTGATGGTTCTGCTGATCGGCTTCGTCTATGCGGTGCAGGCCTATGGCGAGGCGCTGTTCACGCCGCGCGTGATGGCGGGCCTCGCGCTCATCGCTTTCGGCGCGCCCAATCTCTATGTCTGGCTGCGCGAGAACAGGCCCGGACGGCCCTGGGACGCAGCGCTCTAGCGGCGCGCTGAAGGACTAAGCCTTATTCGCGCACCACCAGCACCGAACATTTGGCGTGCCGCACGATGGTCTTGGCGTTCGAGCCCAGCAGATAGGTGGACATCGCCGGCCGGTGCGAGCCTACGATGATGAGGTCGGCGCCCCACTCCTCCGCCTCCGCCAGCACCTCGGGATAAATGCCGCCGATGCGTACCGCATAGCTCACGCGCTCAGGCGGCAGGCGCACTTTCGCGGCGATTTTCTTCAGCTCGCCTTCGGCCCATTCGCGCTGCTGCGCGTCGAAATCCGCCGGCACGTAATCCATATAGGTGGCCGGCAGCATTTGCTGCACATTGACCAGACGCAGCGCCCCGCCCGTCCATTCGGCCATGCGCACGGCGGCGTCGATGGCCGGCGAGGCGACCGCGAGATCGGAGAGATCGATGGGCGCCAGAATCGTCTTGAACATATCGTCACCTCTCCCGTGAGAAGCCCATGTTCGTCCGGCGGCGCGTCAGCCGCCTTGTTCTGGATCAACCGCCGGGAGCCGCGCGGGTTCGCTCAGGGCGCGGCGCTGCGCGCTTGGGCCTGCGCCATGATATGGGCCTGGATCACGGGGTCGCGCTCCATCAGCGCCATCATGTCGGCGCCGTCGAGGGCAAGCAGCTTGGTGGGCTTGACGCTGCGCACGTCGGCTGAGCGCCGCGACTTGCGCAGCAGCGCCAGCTCGCCGAAGTAATCGCCCTCGCCAAGCCGGACCGGCCCGCCCGCCGCATCGATCTCCACCTCGCCCGAGGCGATCAGATACATGCAGGTGGCGATGTCGCCGCGGCGCATCACAAGCGCATTGGCTGGAATGGTCTGCGCGCGCAGATAGCGCATGATCTCCGCGATCTCCGCCGCCGACAGATGCGCGAACAGGGGCACGCGCGACAGCATGCCCCAGGTGACGATGAATTCGCGCCGGTGGATCTCCTGCGAAAAGGCCGTGGCGACGATGCCCACCGGCAGCGCAAGCATGATCATGCCCAAAACCATGGTGACGCCCGCCGCCATGCGGCCGGCGACCGTCACCGGCGTCACGTCGCCATAGCCCACCGTCGTCAGCGTGACGATGGCCCACCACATGGCTTCGGGCACCGAGCCGAATTTATCGGGCTGCGCGTCGCGTTCGAGCACATGCATCACGGAAGCGGCGAGCACGACGAGGCCGATCAACAGAAGCAGCGAGGCGCCCAACGCCCGCCGTTCGGTCTTCAGCGCCAGCGCCAGCGAGCGCATGCCGGGCGAGTAACGCGCCAGCTTGAAATAGCGCAGCAGCCGCAACATCAGGAAAACGCTGAAATCGGACTCGATGAAAAGCCCCGCCAGCAGCGGCGCGAGCGTGACGAGATCGAGCAGCGAGACCGGCTCGAGCGCGAAAGACAGGCGCGCGCGCCAGGGATGAAGCTCCGCATAGAGCGTATGTTCGGGCGCGCTCCACAGCCGCAGCCCATATTCGAGCGTGAAGACGGCGAGCGCGACGATTTCGACCGCTTGCAATTGGAACGCCCATCGCGCCGCGATCGTCGGCGAGGTCGACAGCACGCCGGCGGCGACGCTGGCCGCGATGAGCGCGACGAGCGCGAAATGGATGAACGCGCCAGCGGGGCTCGCGTCGAAGCCGTAATCCAGCACTTGATGGACGCGGCGACGCAGCCGCGGCTGCAGGTCGCTCTCGTCCGCGCTTCCCATCAGACCTGCGCGATGCGCGCGGCCACCGCATCGAGCGCGGCTTGCGCCTGCGCCCCGTCGGGACCGCCCGCCTGCGCCATGTCGGGACGCCCGCCGCCGCCCTTGCCGCCCAGTTTCTCGGAGGCGACGCGCACGAGATCGACCGCGTTGAAGCGTTGCGTGAGATCCGCCGTCACGGCGACGACGACGCCGCCCTTGCCGTCTTCGGCCGTGTTGACGATGGCCACGACGCCTGAGCCCACCTTGCCCTTGCCTTCGTCGGCCAGCGTCTTGAGGTCTTTCATGTCCACGCCGGCGACGGCCAGGCGGAAGAATTTCACGCCATTGACCTCGCTCACCGGACCAGCGCCCGCGCCTTCGCCGCCCCCGCCCATGGCGAGCTTGCGCTTGGCGTCGCCCAATTCGCGTTCGAGCCGCTTGCGCTCCTCCACCAGCGCGGCGAGGCGCTCGGCGAGATCGTCCACAGGCGCCTTCACAGCAGCCGCCGCTTCGCGCAGGCGCC
>CAIXDD010000087.1 GCA_903918155.1 uncultured Hyphomicrobiales bacterium | reverse complement strand
CGAAGCCATTGAGATCGCCTTGGAGGCCGCCAGCACGGCGGTGGATTCCGCGCAGGAAATTCAACGATTGCGCGCGGAAACGTTCAAACTTGTGGAAGGCACGCGCCGCAACAATAAGCTGGTGCTTTACTCCTCCATTCTCATCTTCGGCGTCTCTTCAATCGCCGTCTTCGGCTCCTTGGTCTATTTCCGACGAGCGATGAACGATATGGAGATGCTGACGACCGTGAATCGCGATGCGCTGCTCGTATTCGCGGGCGAGATCAACGGACTTGTGGCGACGGCGAAGAAAGTTGACGAAGCCGGCAAAGCCAATGCTGCGGCGCTGGACGCCACGTCGAAGGCGCAAGCGGAGACCGCTCAAGCGCTGCAAGCGCTTTCGAGAGCGACCGCCAACGTCAATCTCTCGCTCACGCAATTGGGCCTGCAGGACAAGACCCTCACGGCGATCAAGCAATCGGTCGACGAATTGAACGCGGCCAGCAAGGCGAACACCACGCGCCTCAACGAATTGCGGGCCGCCGCCGCCAAACCGGCGCCTGCCCCGGTTCCTGCGCCCGCCCCTGCGCCGCAAGCCGCTGCGCCGCGCGCCGCCGCAGGCGCGCCCCCGCGCGCGAACGCCAATGCGGCTTCGCGCGGAAGATCGCCCCGCCAGCTTTCGAGTGCGGCCGCGGCGAGCCCGCCGCGCGATTCCATGATCCGATATCCCTGAGGACGGCATGCGCGCGGAGATCAGATCGTTCGAGGACGTCGCCCATGTGAAGGCGGTGCCGCGCTATTCCAAAGCCGAACGATCGGGATTGCTCGCGGGCGACATGATCATCGCCTTTGGCCAATATCCGCCGAAAGTCGTGCAGGAATCGCCTGACTTACTTGAGACGATGAGGCCTGACGACCTTGTCGCCATCATTCGCGACGGCGTTTATTTTCGTCTCGCCTTTGGCGATGGTTTTGAAAGCGCGGAGATCGAAGCCGGGCCCGCTGCGGAGGGCGTGCCCGTACCTCCCGGCATCGACTGGCCGCGCTATTGGGGCGGCATGCAATGGGACAATGGGTTCATCCTCATCCCGGAGCGTATTTCGTGGATCTGGTCTCTTTTTCCGCCATTGCTCTACACGCGCTTCCGCCAATGGCTGATGTTCGCGGCGACCGTCTTGACATGGGCTGTCGGATATCTGGCGGGCGGCCCGGTGGTCTTCGCGCTCGCTTACATCGCTACAGCGCTCTTGCCGATGGTGCTTGGCGCAAGTCTGCTACGAGAGGGAGCGATGAAGCAGGGATTCATTCCCCGGGGTTATTATTCGCTTGCCTCGTCGGGGCATGTCGCTTGCCTCGAGATCGCGACGACGCAAAGCATGAAGAAAGCGAAGGATGCGCCCCGGCCTAGCGCGCCTCCGTCTGATCAATGAGCGGCTCGTCCCGCGTGCAGAGTCGTGATGGCTTCAACGACGTCTTGCGGGAGGCCCGTGCGTCGCATGATCTGCTCCGTCGGTTTTCCTTCTCGCGCCAGCTTGATGGCCTGCTCAAGACTTTCAGGAGCGTCCCGATTGGCCGCCGGATCCTGCGCGCGCAATTGCAGGAGCTTCAGATCGGTCTGAAGCTGGCTCAAAGAGCTGGTCACCTGGGCTTCGCGCTCACGCGTAGTGCGTCGCAAGGCTAATTCCTGTTTGTCGAGCCGGACGGTCAGCTCGGCGAGCGCATTGGCGAACTGCGCTGTTTGCGATGCGATCTTACGTTGCTGGGCGCGCATCATCAGCGCGACCGCGACGAGGCCGGCGACGACGACAGTGGATAGGGCGAGCATTTCAACGACGACGTTCATCTTTGGCTTCTTCCGCTTCTCGCCACGAGGCGATCACAAGATCAAGACTGCGCAGCCGTTCTTGCAGACGCGCTGCGACGGCCTCGCTTCTCTCATGCAATCTGCGGACCAATGACGCCAGCTCGGGCGACAAGGAATCAGCGGGCGGAAGACGCGTCAAACCTTCGCGCAATTCCGCGACGCCGCTGTCCAAAGCTGCGATGTCGTCAGAGTCGAGCGAAGTCTCCACGGCGTCGAGGGCGGCTTCAACAGCCAGCAACTCGGCCGATGCGGTCATTGTTCGTCGTAGCGGGAGAGGTCCGCTTCAATCATTCGATCGGCGAGCGCATCATAATCGATCGGATAGGAATTGTTGCGGATCGCCTCGCGGATCTTGTCGATGCGCGCGCGATCAAGCGGAACGGCGCCGGAGCCGGCGCCGGTGGAAGTCACCTGAATGACTTCCGCACCCGCAGCCGCCGATGCAGAGGCGTTGCGCCCGGCGGGCGTCGACCCGTCCGCTTTCGCGCCCTTGCGGGCGGCGGGGTCCAGATAAGTCAGGTTTTGGCGAATGCCGTCGATCAGGTGACACCTTTCAAGACTAAAACGGCTGT
>CAIXDD010000086.1 GCA_903918155.1 uncultured Hyphomicrobiales bacterium | reverse complement strand
GTGCTCGTGCGCACGGGCTCGCGCCTGTCGCAGGTGCGTTTCCGCCAAGGCCATGCGCGGCTCGACGACGCGGGCCACCGCGCCCTGCATGCGCGAGAAAGCCTCGTCACCTCGGCCGAACCCTCGATCTCGGGCGGCGTGGCCGTGTCGGTGGATCTCGCGGGCTTCGATTCATCGGGACTGATCGGCTATCGCGCGAAACGGCACACGGGCCTCATCGACGTCGACAAGCCGGGCGCCCATGCGGTGCTTGATTTCTGGGAGCCGATCCACGACCGCGGCCGCCGCGACCTCGTGCTCGATCCCGGCGAATTCTACATCCTCGCCTCCAAGGAAGCGGTGCGCGTGCCGCCCGACCATGCGGCGGAGATGACGCCCTTCGATCCGCTGGTGGGCGAATTCCGCGTGCATTACGCCGGTTTCTTCGATCCCGGCTTCGGCGCGGCGGAGGCCGGCGGCGCGGGCGCGCGCGCCGTGCTGGAGGTGCGCTCGCATGACGTGCCCTTCATTCTGGAGGATGGGCAGATCGTCGGCCGGCTCGTCTATGAGCGCATGGCCGAGACCCCGCGCGCGCTCTATGGCGCGGGGCTCAATTCGAATTATCAGGCGCAGGGCCTGAAACTGTCGAAACATTTCCGATAAGGACGCCGGACCCGCAGGCGCAAGACCGTGCGGGCGAGACCGTGCGGGTAAGACCGTGCGGGCAAGACCAAGCGGGGCGAGAGCAAGTCGAGCTTGCCCCACGAGCGCGGCGCCGTTATCATTCGCGCCTGCGCGGGCGTAGTTCAATGGTAGAACGGCAGCTTCCCAAGCTGCATACGAGGGTTCGATTCCCTTCGCCCGCTCCATCGGCCTCCCGACATTTCAGCTTCAAGGCATGCAGGCTTCTCACGCCTGCGCGGCGTCGCGCGTCAGCGCAGCAGTCCCGTCAGCTCCAACAGGCCCCATGTGATGAGGCCCGCGATCGGCGGCAGGATCAGCGACGACAGAAGCCGCACGCCCACGAAGCGGAAGCCCATCAGCGGCGCCTCATAGATCATCACGCGATGGAAGGCGAAGACCGACCATGCGGTGAGAAAGGCCACGACTTGCGGGAAGCCCGCGCCCGCATTGAGCAGAACGACGACGATAGGAAAGGCGACGATGGGGCCGGCGGGCGTGAAGCCGCCGAAGGCGGTCGCGAGAAGAATGCCGTTCAGGCCCGTCTCATAGCCGATCAGATGGCCGATCACATCGGCGGGCGCGATCTTGGAGATGAAGCCCGCAGCCAGAAGCGCGCAGGCGATGCGCGGCAAAATCTCCACGAAGCGCAGCGCGGCGTTGCGGAACGCGCCGCGCACGAGCGTGGGCGACTTGCGCCACGCGAAGGCCCCGAGAACGAGCGCGACCACGCTGAACGTCAGAAAGGCGCTCATGGAGCGGGTTTGCCGTCGTCGGCGGGTTTCGCCGCAGGCTCTACAGGCGCCGCAGGCTCAGGCGCGACAGGCGCGGCCGAGGGATCGTCCCACGCCGGCAGGCGCAGCGTGATGAAGGCCGCGATGAAGGGCAGCGGGATCGAGGCGATGAAACGCAGCGCCGTATATTCGATGCCCAAAAGCGGAATGTCCCAGATGAGAATGCGCTGGAAGCCAAGCGATTCCCAGGAGGTGAGATAAGCGATCAGCGCCGGGCGCCCCGCGCCCGCCTTGGCCAGCGAAGCGACGAGGGGAAAGGACATCATCGGCCCGCCGGGCGTGATCGCGCCGACGCCGGTGGCGAACACCACGCCCTTCATGCCCGACTGACGCCCCAGCCATCGCGCGATGGTCTGGCGCGGCACGAGCGAGGTGACGAGCGCGGCCACGAAAAAGGCGACGGCCATTTTCGGCGCGAGATCGACATAGAGCCAGAAATCAGCGCGGATGCTGTCGAGCACCGCGTCCATGCCCTTCAGCCACCAACAGGCGAAGCCCGACACGATCGCGAAGGCGGCGAGCACGAGGACTGACCGATCGAAAAAGGCGGCGCGCAGATCCAGCCGATCCCGACGGAAGGTCTTCGTCTCGACGACCATGGACGCTCCTTCAGGCCCGCAGGGCGGTGAGCATTGCGGAAATATAATCGGGCGCATGGGCGATGACGAGCATGCGCGCGAAGGGACGCAGATGCGCCATGGAGGCGGACACGTCCGCATCGCTCGCGCCCTCGCCCGGCGCCACAAGCGCGACAAGCGACTTGTGATGCAGCGCGCAGGCGTCGGCGATCACCGAAACGGCGCGCGCGTCTTCGCCCGCGCTGGTGACGACCACGACGAAATCGCTGCTCGCGATCTCCTCCACCAGGCTCATGGTGCGCCCGGCGATGTCCTGCAGCCAGGCCTGAAGGCCCGCGCCCGTGGCGCCGGGCTCGCCGTCGGCGGAAAAGGACAAGGCCGTGAAGAAACGCGCGCCGTTCCACGGCTCCTGCGAAATCTCGTCCACCAGTTTCGCGCTGGCGGGATCGAGAGCGATCACTTTCACCGAGCGGGTTTTCGAGTTCGGATATTGGATGCGGTAACCGGCTTCGCGGGCGGTGGTGACGCGGGCGGACTCGCTTTGCATCGGCGTTCTCCGGAAACCTTCAAGCAAGACACGCGGCGGGCGCATGGCCCGCCGCGCTGCGCGGCGTCGATCAGACCGAGGCCTGACGCACGCCCTTCTTGGCGACGAGCGCCTCTTTCGCGCCTTCCTTGTAATGGACGTCGCGCGGCAGGAGCAGCGCGGCCTGACGCACCTGATGATGCGCGGGATCGACGCCCGGCGGGATCACGCCCTTCTCGCGCAGCGCCTTGGCGGCGCGCATCAGGCGATGGCGCGCCATGATGATGCCGTTGTCGGTGCCCACGAGATTCTCCTTCGTGCGGTCGCAGATCGGGCCCATGCTCTCCTGCAAGGACGCGTCCTGCATGCCGATGCCCTCGATGCCCGAGAAGGTCCGACCGGCCTTCTGGGCCGCGCGATCCATCAGGTAATCGTTGTCCTTGTTGGCGAGCGGGCGATAGGTGCCGGGCACATAGCGCACGTGAATGCCCTTGCCGTCCTTCATCGCCTGCACTTCGCTGTCGGTCAGCGGCCGCGTGGGATGGTAGTCATAGCTCCACGCCCAGCAGGAATGGTCGTCGATCGGCACCCAGAAATGGCCGTGGATCGGGTGGTCGCCGCGCGGGGGAACGCCCGTGTAGCAAGGCATGACCCAGGGGGTGATGCGCCAGTAATATTGGTCGTCCTCGGCGTTGCGGCGCGCGCCGATCAGCAGGCCGCCGTCGTTCTCGACGATTTCGAACACCGGCGACATGTCGCCGAGATTGTATCTGTTGCCGGCCGCGCCCTTGAACAGGGGATCATTGGCGAGGTCGCCGCGATGCAGCCAGGAGACGTGGCTCGAATCGATGCCGCCTTCCATCGCCTGCAGCCAATTGCATTCCTGAATGCGCTTGGACGAGAAGGTCTGGTTGAGCGGGACGGTGCAGAATTCGAACATCGGCTCCGGCGGCTGGCGCTCCGGCGGGCCCATATAGGTCCACAGCACGCCGCCCTTCTCGATGAGCGGATAGGACTTCAGCTTCACTTTCTGGGCGTAGCCGGATTCCTTGGGCTCGGAGGGCACGTCCACGCATTGGCCCGTCACGTCGAACTTCCAGCCGTGATAGGGGCAGCGCAGGCCGCAATCCTCGTTGCGGGCGAACCACAGCGACACGCCGCGATGGGCGCAGAACTCATCGATCAGGCCAAGCTTGCCCTCGGAATCGCGGAAGGCGAGCAGGCGCTCGCCCAGCAATTTCACGCGCACCGGCGGACAATCGGGCTCGGGCAGCTCCTCGCTGAGCAGCGCCGGCATCCAATAGCACCGGAACATGTCGCCCATCGGCGTGCCCGGATCGGTCTGGCAGAGAAAGTCGTTCTGTTCTTTCTTCAACATGGTCTTCGCTCCCTCGAAGCGTCCCGAAGCCCTCTGCGGAGAATAAGCCAGCCTGGATCGTTGACCAGCGGGCCGCGGCTTGCTATCTCCGGCGGGTTCCTGCATGCGGAACGTTGTTCCGCAATGGCTGAGAACGATCTACTCCGCTCCGGCGGGGGCGTCAACGAGGAGCAGGCGAGGAGAGCCATGTCCGTTCAGAAAATCGAATTGTGCAAGACCGCGGACGTCGACGAAGGCGCGGCGATCAGGGTCGAGACCGGCGATCTCAGCCTCGCCGTCTTCAATCTGAACGGCGCGTTCTATGTGATGGACGACACCTGCTCCCACGGCCCCGGCTCGCTGTCGGAAGGCCCGATCCACGGCGACGTGGTGGAATGCGATTTCCACAACGGCTCGTTCAACATCAAGACGGGCGAGGTGGTCGATCCGCCCTGCATGATTCCGCAGAAGACCTACAAGGTGGTCGTCGAAGGCGACGCCGTCTTCATCGAGGCGTGAGCCATGGGCGCGCGGCCGACAGGGCGGCTCACATGAGGCAAGCGGCCCAGACGAGCGCGGGGCGCGCCAAATCCACGCGCGGCGCGCCCGTCCAGCCCAAGCCGGGCGCGGCGAAAGCCGCAGCATCGCAAGGCGAACCTGCGCGCGCGGGCCGCGCCGAGCCGCAGCGCCTGTCGTCGGTGGGCGCGGCCGTGCGCCTGCTGAAATGTTTCAGCGAGGGCGAAGCGGAGATCGGCGTCACCACGCTGTCGCGCCGCCTTGGCGTGGCCAAGAGCACGGTCTATCGCCTCGCCTCGACGCTGGTGGCCGAAGGCATGCTCGAACAAAATCGCGAGAACGACAAATACCGCCTCGGCCTCGCGCTGTTTGGGCTGGGCGCGCTCGTGCGCCAGCGCATGAACGTCTCCACCGAGGCCCGCCCGCATATTTTCGCCTTGCGCGAGGCCACCAACGAGACCGTGCATCTGGCCGTGCCCGAAGGCGCGCAGATCATTTATGTCTACGATCTCGAAAGCACGCAGGCGATCCGTCAGCGCGCCAATCTGGGCGAGCGCAAGCCCGCCTTCTGCTCGGCGGAGGGGCGCGCCATGCTCGCCTTCGCCGATCCCGCCGACGTCGAGGCCGCGCTTGGCGCGGGGCTCGCGCCGCGCACCCCGCGCACGGACACGAATCCCCGCAGCCTGCGCAAGGCGCTGGAACAGGTGCGCGCGCTGGGCTATGCGCTGGAGGACGAGCAGAGCGAAACGGGAATGCGCTCGCTGGCTGCGCCCATCCGCGACGCCGAAGGGCGCGTCGTGGCGGCGGTGGGCATCGCCGGGCCCATGCAGCGCCTCGACGACGCCGCCATCGCCCGTTTCGCCCCGCTCGTCGTCCAAACGGCGAACGTCATTTCCGCCCGGCTGGGTTTTCGCTCGCCGGCCGCTTTCTAGACGCAAGGATCGACGCCAAGATGTCCAGCAAGTCCAAGATCACCATCGCCAATGCGAATGTGGAGTTCGTCTGCGACGACGACACGATTTCGCGCGCGGCCGTGCGCGCAGGCCTCGGCTTTCCCTATGAATGCAACGTCGGCGAATGCGGCAATTGCCGCTTCGAACTGCTGGAGGGCGACGTCGCCTATCTGCGCGAGAACCCGCCGGCGATCACCGAGCGCGACGCGCAGCGCAAGCGCTATCTCGGCTGCCAGGCGCAGCCCAAGGGCGATTGCACGATCAAGGTTCCCCTGCGCGATCATTACAAGAGCAAGCATCTGCCCAGGAAAGTCACGGGCACGCTGACGCAGGCCATCGACGTCACCCATGACATTCGCGAGTTCCGCTTCGCATTGTCGGAGCCGCTGAAATTCCTCGCCGGTCAATACGGCCTTATCACCGCGCCCGGCGTCGCAGGCGCGCGCGCCTATTCCATGTGCAACACGGGCGAAGACGGCGCCGAATGGCATTTCCAGATTCGCAAGACGCCCAATGGCGCGGCGACCGGAGCGCTGTTCGACCGCATGAAGACAGGCGAAAGCCTGCAGCTCGACGGCCCCTATGGCATGGCCTATCTGCGCGAGGACGCGCCGCGCGACATTCTGTGCCTGGGCGGCGGCTCGGGCCTTTCGCCGATGGTCTCCATCGCGCGCGCGGCCGCGGCGAGCCCCGCGCTGAAGGATCGTCACATTCATTTCGTCTATGGCGGGCGCACGCCGGCCGACATCTGCGGCGAAGACATGCTGCGCGTGCTGCCGGGCTATGCCGAGCGCATCCATTACACGCCCGTCGTGTCGATGGCGGACGATCCCGCCTCCGCCGGCTGGACCGGCAAGACCGGCTTCGTGCATGACGTGGCGGAGGCCCTGTATGGCGAGGCGCTCGCCGGATTCGAGGTCTATTTCGCCGGCCCGCCCATGATGGCGCAGGCGGTGACGAAAATGCTCATCAAGGCGAAAGTGCCCGCCGCGCAGATGCATTTCGACCAGTTTTATTGAGAGGGCGCGCGCAAGCGCCCTCTTCCCCAAGCAAGAACATTCGCAGGGACCTCGCGAGGAAACATCATGTCCAAGTTGAAACTCACGCTCGGCTGCTGGAACTACGACCGCACCCGCGCGATTCAGGACGGCTCCGTGCAGCCGGACGGCATCGACGTCAATTACCTCGACATGCCCGTCGAAGAGACCTTCTTCCGCATGGCGCGCCATCGCGAATTCGACGTGTCGGAAATGTCCTTCTCCTCCTATTGCGTGTCGCTGCACCGCGATCCCAAGCCCTTCGTCGCGATCCCGGTGTTTCCCTCGCGCTTCTTCCGTCATTCCTGCATCTATGTGAATGCGAAGTCGGGCATCCGCGAGCCCAAGGACCTGATCGGCAAGAAGATCGGCGTGCCGGAATTCCAGATGACCTCGCCGGTGTGGATCCGCGGCATCCTCTCGGATTTCTACGGCGTGCCCGTGGACAGCGTGGAATATCTGACCGGCGGCGAGGAAGAACCGGGCCGGCCCGAGAAGATCAAGCTGAACCTGCCGCCCAACATCAAGGTGCGCGCGATCCCCGACGACAAGACGCTTTCGCAAATGCTGGGCGACGGCGAGATCGACGCGCTGCACACGGCGCGCAAGCCCTCCACCTATGACGGGGTGACCGTGAAGCGCCTGTTCGAGGATTATCGTCAGGTGGAGCTGGATTATTACCGCACCACGAAAATCTTCCCGATCATGCATACGGTCGCCATCCGCCGCGAGGTCTACGAGGCCAATCGCTGGATCGCGCAATCCCTGTTCAAGGCCTTCGTCGAAGCGCAGCGGCGCACCTATCACGACCTGCAGGAAACGGCGGCGCTGAAAGCCATGGTGCCCTGGCTCATGCACGACGTGGAGGAGGCGCAGAAGGAAATGGGCGACGATTATTGGTCTTACGGCTATGAGAACAACATGAAGACCTTCGAAGTCTTCCTGCGTTATCATTACGAATGCGGCCTCTCCAAGCGCCTCCTGAAGCCTGAGGAATTGTTCGCGCCCGAGACGCTGGAATCCTTCAAGATCTGAGAGCGCGCAGGGCGCGGCCGCCCGGCTGCGCCCAACGCCGGAGAATGCTAGAGTTTGCGAAACGGCTTTCCGCATGTGACGGATGATGGCCCATGTATGTCCCATCTCATTTCGCAGAGACCCGCGTGAGCGAGATACGCCGGATCATTGAAACCCATCCGCTGGGCGCAATGATCACTTGCGGCGCGCATGGACTGGACGCGGACCAAATCCCTTTTCAATTAAAGGCATTCGACGGCGAAAAAGGAATATTGCAGGCCCATATCGCCCGCGCCAATCCGCTTTGGCGCGAAACCCCGCAGGACAGCGACGCGCTGGTCATCTTCCGCGGAGCCGACTCCTATGTGTCGCCGAACTGGTATCCCAGCAAAAAGACGACGCACAATGTCGTTCCCACATGGAATTATCAAGTTGTGAACGTCTATGGCCGGGTGCGCTTCTTCGAAGATCGCAAGTCGCTTCTCGCCATCATCGGACGCCTCACCATGGCTCATGAAGAGCGGACGGAAGGACCCGACGCCTGGCGCATGGCGGACGCGCCCAGAGATTTCATGGAAGCGATGCTGCGCGAGATCATCGGCATCGAGGTGAGTTTCTCGCGCGTCGTGGCGAAATCCAAACTAGGGCAAAATCGGGCAGCGGAAGACCGCGCGGGCGCAGAGCGTACCCTCTCAGCACGAGGCCATTCTGAGTTAGGCGCTGCGATGAAAGGCGCGTGATCGCCACGCGCCTCTCGCGCGCTTCTCGCATGATTGACGCCTGCACATAAAAAAACGCCGCGGATCGCTCCGCGGCGTTATGCGTTCGCAAGCGGCGAAGCGGCTTACGCCACTTTCGGCGGCAGGGTTTCAAGCTCCTGCTTGTAGGCTTCGTCCATCTTTGGCTCGAGGCCGTTCTTGGACAATTCCTGCGAGAACATGTCGCGCACCACCGCCTTCTCGTCGGCGTAATCGATCTGGTCGCCGCCGACGCGACGGCTGATCCACGCCTTCGGCACGCCCTGCGCATTGCGGATCGACACGACCTCATGCTTGAAGGCGAGATAGCGCGCCGGCGAATTGCCGGTGTTGAAATGCTGGTGGAACCACATGTTCGGCGGCACGATCATGGTGCCGACCTCCCAATCGTAGCGCTTGGGCTCGTCGCCTTCCGGCCACATGAGCGAATAGCCTTCGCCCGAGAGGATGATGACGTGCGCGCCCGGGCCATGGCAATGGCCCTTCTTGTAGGTGCCGATGGGGAATTGCGAGATGTGCGAATTCATCGAGCCCTTGGCCATGTTGAAGCGGATATGGCCGCCGCCCGCGCCGCGCTCCTTGGCGGAGATCAGCGGCAGGTTCACAGCGTCGGGCACGAAATTGGTCTCCAGCAGCAGGCCCTTCTGCTCGCCCTTGTTGGAGAAATAATCCGGCTCGCCGGCGAAGCGGGTCTTGAAGTCATGCGCCGTGTTGAAGACGAATTCGATGTCTTCGTAGAGATTGATCACCGGCGGGGCGTTCGTCACGGAGACGAAGCGGGCGGGCTCGGAGCCCGAGCCGTTGAAATGCTGGTGCCAGGCGTTGAGCGGAATCGCGAACAGGGCGCCCGACTTCCATTCGAAGGTGATCTTCTGGCCCGCGTCGTTCCACACGCTGGTGGAGCCGCGCCCGTCGAGCACGAGGATCATCTCCTCGAACAGCTGGCGCTGCGGCTCAAGCTTCTTGCCCGGCGCGATTTCGCACACATAGCAATCGTTGGAGGTGCGCGAGGCCTCGTGGTTGATGTAGACGCCCTTGCCGCCGCGGCGGGCCCAGGGCTTCAGCTCCATGGTGCGCAGGTTCTGCACGTAATGGGCGGAGACGATGTCCAGGCCTTCGTTGCGGACCCAGCGCAGATAGGGCGTGTCCTTTTCGGTCGCGAATTTCTTCGCGAGATCGTCTGAAACGAGTGCGTCCTTGGCCATTCTTCTCTCCGTTGCGTCTTTTTGGCCGCCCGGCGGCGGCCGCTTTTGTCGCGAGCCCGCGCCGCGGGCGCGGATTGGGACTCAGGCATTTCTTCTAAGGCGTCGGCGCGGGGGTCCGCAAGGCGCCAGATCAGGCGCGGGACGCCCGACCGCCCCCCGCCGTCGGCAGATCCCGCCTAATCACGGCCGTGGGAATGGGAATGGCCGCGCCCATGGTCGTGGCCATGCCCGTGATCATGCC
>CAIXDD010000085.1 GCA_903918155.1 uncultured Hyphomicrobiales bacterium | reverse complement strand
GGCTGGGGCCGCATCATCAATGTGACCACGAGCCTGTCGACGATCCAGCGGGCGGCCAATTCCCCCTATGGCGTGAGCAAGGCCGCCATTGAAACGCAGACGCTGATCTGGGCGAAGGAGATGGCGGGAACCGGCGTCACCTGCAATTCACTCATCCCCGGCGGCGCCGTCGATACGGATTTCGTAAGCCCCGCCATGCGCGCGGCGACGGCGGACGACGGGCGCGGCCTGCTGCCCGTCGACGTGATGAACGATGCGCTGCTCTGGCTCGCCTCGCCGCAATCGGACGGAACGACCGGCCGGCGTTACGTCGGCAAGAATTGGAACCCCGCCCTGTCGCCCAAGGAAGCGGCGGCCGGCGCGCTGGAGGCGCCCGTCCTGCGCACGCCTGACCGCGCGTGAACGCCGTTCCTCAAAAGCGGTAATGCACGCCCGCGCGCAGGAGATGCGTGTAGCTTTTCAAAACGGCCCCGCCCATCGGCGTCACATAGGACTGGGCGCCGAAATCATAGCGCAGCAGTTCACCGCGCAGCCCGATATTGCGGATGGGCGACCATTCCGCGCCAAATCCATAGGCGTGGCCGCGCACGGTGGAGCGATCAAGCCCGCTGGCATCCCGCCACGCCGTCGTCGCATAAGCGAATCCGAACGTGCCATAGAGCGCGAGATCGGCGAAGACATAGCCCGCGCGCACACGCGCGGAGGAAAGAAAGTTTTGGTCGAAGGCGGCTGTCTGCAGTTTTCCCGAACTGATGTTCGACGTGAGCGTATCGACTTCCGCGCCGCCGATCAGCCTGCCCGCCTGAAACGTATAGCCGACATGGGCGCCCAGCACATAGCCGGATGTGTTGACGTTTCCGCTCTCCCCCAGCGCCGCGCCGATGTCCGCGCCCGCATAAAGACCCGCGAAATCGCCTGCGGAGGTCTGGCCGGCGGGCGGCGCGGAATAGCCGCCGACGCCAAGGTCCGCAGCTTGGGCCGACAAAGCGCTTGTCACGAAAAACGCGTGAAGACCGATGCTCTTGCGCATGTGCCGCCTCAGGTTGAAGGAGGCGAAGATACTATGCGCGGCCTGTTTTTTGGCGCCCGCGGCTGCGACAGGCTTAACGAAACGTAAAGGCTCAGTGCAGGGCGATGTTCGTTTGCGCAGGCGCGACCTCTTGCGCCATCCATTCCGGCCAGACGTCGAGCGACCAGCCTGCGCCACGCGAGGCGGCGTAGAGAATGGAAAGCCATTGGCGCAGCACGAGCGTCGTGAAGGTCAGTCCCCGCCCCTCCCCTGCGCCGTCCTTGAACACGAGCCGCACGCCCGCATCGCCGAAGGTCACGTCCACCGATTCGATCAGCAGCGATCGCGACGCGCCTTCCCGCGCCACGCGCGCAGCGGGCTTGATGCTGGCGCTGGCGCGTTCCTGCTCGAATGCGTTCAGCAAGGCGGGCGCCGGGCTTTCGGCGGCGCTGCGCTCAAGCCGCTTGACGAGCACGGGCGCGATGCGCGTCAGCAGCCGCTGGGTGAGCCACAATTCGACGCGCGCGCCCTGCTGCTCCTCGCCGATGAGGAGGATGCGGTCTTCGACTTCGCTATATTCGGTGGTGATGCGCAGCAGATCCACAATCATCCCGCCAGTCTATCCCGCGCCGGAGGCCGCGCCAATAAGAGCGCGCGCACGCGCGCTCAAGCGCCGCTTGCGAAGAGCGCGCGCACGCGCTCCAGATCCTCCGGCGTGTCCACGCCTTGGCCCGGCGCATCGTCGGCCACATGCACCGCGATGCGATGGCCATGCCACAGCGCGCGCAATTGCTCCAGGGATTCCAGAAGCTCCAGCGGCGCCGGCGCGAGCGTGGGAAAGGCGCGCAGAAAGCCCACGCGATAGCCATAGAGGCCGATATGGCGCAGCGCCGAATGGGGCGGCGTCTGCGCGACGCCTTGCGCAAAACCGTCGCGCCACCACGGTATCGGCGCGCGGCTGAAATAAAGCGCGCGCCCGGCGGAATCGAGAACGACCTTCACGACATTCGGATTGACGAAATCAGCCACATCGCGCAACGGCGCAGCCAGCGTGCTCATGGCGCAATCGCTCCTCGCCGCGAGCAAGGCTGCGACCGCATCGATCTCGACGGGATCGATCAAGGGCTCGTCGCCCTGCACGTTCACCACGCAGGACTCATCCGAAAGGGCCAGAAGGTCGCAGGCTTCGGCGAGACGATCGCTGCCGGAGGGATGATCGACGCGCGTCATGATCGCCTCGACGCCATGGGCCGCGCAGGCGTCGAGAATGCGCGCATGATCGGTGACCACGACCACGCGCTGCGCCTGCGACAGACGCGCGCGCTGCGCCACGCGCGCAACCATCGGCGCGCCGCCGATATCGGCCAGCGGCTTCTCGGGCAAGCGCGTGGAGGCCATGCGGGCCGGGATGAGAATTGTGAAGGCGGGCGCGTTGATTGCGGACATGGCGCCAGCTTCGCCATCCGCGCCGGCATGTCAAGAATTCGCCGCGCCCTAAAGGCTCTCCCTGAACAGGCGCAGAAAATCCGCATCGCCGGCGGCGACGAAATCCGGGTTGAGAACAGGCCGCTCTCGCCCATAGGCGAGCGTTTGGCCCGCGAAATCCGTCACCAGGCCGCCCGCCTCGGTCAGAACCGCCTGCGCGGCGGCCGTATCCCACTGGCTCGTCGGCCCGAAGCGCGGATAGAGATCGGCCGCGCCTTCGGCGATGCGGCAGAATTTGAGCGAGCTTCCGGCGGGGACGAAATCATGCGCGCGCGTGAGCCGCCCCAGCCAGGCGGATAATTGCTCGCCGCCATGCGAGCGGCTGCCGATGATGCGCAACGGACGTTGCGGGTCATGCCGCGTCGTGCGGATCCGCACGTCGGCGCCGCCGGCGCCTTTCCAGGCGCCCTCGCCTTCGGTCGCAAAGAAGGTTTCCCCAAGCGCGGGCGCATGAACGACGCCGGCGACCGGCCTGCCCGCACGCACGAAGGCGATATTGACCGTGAACTCGTCGCTGCGCTTGAGGAACTCCCGCGTGCCGTCGAGCGGATCGACGAGGAACAAAGCATCCTCCACCGCCGCATTCGTGGAAACCGATTCTTCCGAAAGGATGAACACGCCCGGGAAGAGACGCTCGAGCCGCTCGCGGATCACGCGATCGGCGCGCAGATCCGCCTCCGTGAGCGGTGATTCATCTTCCTTGCTCCACACGAGGCCGCCGGATTCATAGACGTCCATGATCTCCTGGCCGGCCGCCTCGGCGATATCGCGCAGCGCTGAAAGTTCGATCGGTTTCATCCGAGCCCTCAGATAGACAAAAACAGCTTAACGCCAATCGCCAGAAGAACCAAAGACAGCGTCGTCCGCAAGACGCCATGCGGCAATCGCGAGGAGAGAACAGCGCCAAGGATCACGGCGGGCACAGACCCCACAAGAAGATTGAACAGAAGCTTGAAATCGACATTGCCGATCACAAGATGCCCGACGCCTGCAAACAGCGCCAGCGGAATGGCGTGCACGATGTCCGTGGCGATGAGGCGCGGCGGCGTGAGCCGCAGCGGATAAAGATAAGCCAGCAAAACGGCCCCCAGGGCGCCGGCGCCCACCGACGTCAAGGTCACCAGCACGCCCAGCAGCGCGCCAGCCGCGATCGTGAGCGGGCCCTGCACGCTCTTGAACCGCTCGCCGTCCCCCGTGCGAAGCCTGCGCCCCAGGCCCTGCAACGCCTTTTGGAAGAGAAGCCCACAAGCGGTCACCAGAACTGCGACCGCGATGGCGCCCGTCAGCAGCCGCACTGCGCCGGGGTCGATGGGATGCGAGGCCATCCACACGAGCGTCGCTGCGGACGCCGTGAGACTGCCGAGCCAGAGACGGCGCACGACCTCCCAATCGATCAGCTCGCGTCCATGATGGATCCGCGTCGCAAAGAGCTTCGTCGTCGCAGCGAACCAGAGATCCGTGCCGACGGCGGACAAGGGCGCCACGCCGAATATGAGCAACAGGATCGGCGTCATCAGCGCGCCGCCGCCCACCCCCGTCAGCCCCACGAGAAAGCCCGTGAAGGCGCCCGACACCACGAGCCCTAATTCCATGTCACATGTCCCCGGAAACCCGGCGCACAGGCGCAGTTAGGTAAGACTGACGCAAGGCGCGCGGACGTCCTCATGAATGGTAAGGCCGGCGCAAGGCGAGAAAGGGCGCCTCGATCGTGCGGTAGCTCAGGCTCGCAACCCACCATACACAGGCCAAGACAAGCGGAAACAATATGAGCGCAAGCGTGCGGTCGCCCACTGCTGAAGGAAGCAGGGCGGAGACGATGAAAATCAGCAGGGCGTGCCAGAGATAAAACGAATAGCTGATGCGACCGCCCGCTTCGAAGGCGCGTTCGAGAGCAGCGGGGAGACGGCCCGCCCAAGTGAGATAGGCGAGCGCCAAGGCCGCCCAGCCGGTCGCTTCTATCGTCGGCCAGAAGATCCATGCGGCCTGTTTCGCCGCCGGTTTGTAGAAACTGGCGTAATGGGCCTGCAGTTCGACGCCGCCAAGGATGAGCGCGGCGAAGGCGATAAGAACCGCCGTAGAGACGCCCTTCGTCATATTCTTCATGACGTCGACGACGCGCGGCGCGACAAGCCCGGCGAGCATGCCGATTAGGAATTGATCGAAGCGCCCCAACAGCGTCGAATAGAACATATGCGTGCTTCGCTCGACAACGAAATAGGCGCCTATCTTGAAGAGCAGCAGCAGGAAGATGAGACGCAACAGATAAGCGGGCCCCTGCTCATAGGCGAAGCGACCGATGAAAGGGAAGACGAGATAGAAGGTGAATTCGATGGAGATCGTCCACGCGGCGCCGGTGATGAAATGCGACGACGTCGGCGAGAGCCCGAGATTGGTGACAAAGGCGTAAAGCAGGTTCTGCGGCACGAAAGCATCTCGCGTGACGCTCAGCGCAATGAAGAACACGAACAGGAAAAGCGGGAAAATGCGAAGCAGCCGGTTTCTTAGGAAACCCAGATAATCGATCGCACCGCGCGCGCTCATCGCGATGCGCATGAAGATGAAGCCGGAAAGGACGAAGAACAGGCTCACGCCCGTGTGGCCTTCGACCAGCCAACCGAAGCCCCAGAGATCCGGGCGCGCCTGCCATTTTCCATAGAAGTGATGATAATAATGGAAACAGAACACGAGCATCGCCGCGACAAAGCGCAGATGATCGAGACGCGCGACATAAGCGGTGCTCTGATAGGAGGCGACGTGCATGGACCCTGATCCGAACGGGCGCCCCGATCCGGGAAGCCGACGCGAGACGCGCTTGAACCCCCGTCTCAGTCATGGTTATTAGCCACGCTCGCGTCCTCGCGCAAGCCATCCGGCGCACTCTCGCGAGGGCTCAGGAGGCGTGCGGAAAGATGCGATAACGAAGACGCTTCAGCGCGACCTTGAGCGCCGACGCGGCCTAAGCGCAGAAAAGCGAGTTCAAGGCGACGCCGCGCCTCATGCAGGAAGAAGACAGCGGAATGCGGTATTTTCTTGAATGCACCCACACGCATGGGAGCCAGCTGCGCACGGGGATTCAGCGCGTCGTCCGAAACATCGTCAACCATGCGATGGCGCGCGGCGACAACACGCCGGTCATCATCATGGGCGAGCGCCTGATCGCGATTGACGCCCCGCTCCTTCCCCCAAGACAGACCCCGGACCGCCACCCGTTTTCCATGAGACTTGCGCAAGCCGCGCGCGCCCTCGTCGCCGCGCTCCGCAAACTTCTCACCATTCTGCTTCCCTTTCCCGTTACGCGCCGATTCATCAATGCGCCGCGCAACGAATTCGGCCTCGCCTCTCTCGTCGTTTCCCTCATCGACGCCCTTCGTCCCGCCTCCCGGCCTGATCATCTTCCCCCGGGCGTCCAAACGGAGCCTGGCGACGTTCTCATTCTGATCGACGCGTCTTGGCACGCCGACCCTTGGCCAGCTGTGCGCGCGTTCCAGGCGAAAGGCGGAAAAGTCGTGTGCATGATCCACGACCTGATCCCGCAGACCCATCCGGAATTTTGCGACGATCGCTTGCGATCTCTCTTCAATAACTGGGTCCGCGACGCATTCGCGCTTTCTGACGCCTTCGTCTGCAATTCGAAAACGACCGCCGCAGAATTACGCAAGCGCCTGCAGCTGAGCGGCGCGCTCCAATCCATCTCGTATTTCTGGCTCGGGAGCGAGCTTTCAGCTGAAACGGCACTCGGGCCGGCGCGCACAATTCAGGCCCTTGAGACCGACGACCCGGTCTACGCCTATGTCGGCACCATTGAACCGCGCAAGAACCAGGCCTATGCGCTTGACGCGTTCGACCATGTCTGGTCGCAGGGCGTGAGGGCGCGTCTTCTCATTGTGGGCCGCAAGGGATGGATGTCCGAGGATTTCGTCAGCCGCGTCAAAAACCATCCGCG
>CAIXDD010000084.1 GCA_903918155.1 uncultured Hyphomicrobiales bacterium | reverse complement strand
GGTCTTCGGCTATCTCGGCATGGCCTATGCCATGGTCGCGATCGGTGTCGTTGGTTTCGGCGTGTGGGCGCATCACATGTATACGGTGGGCCTGTCGCTCAACACGCAGCGCTATTTCGTCTTCGCGACGATGGTGATCGCGGTGCCGACGGGCGTGAAGATCTTCTCCTGGATCGCGACGATGTGGGGCGGGTCGATCTCGTTCCGCACGCCGATGCTGTGGGCGGTGGGCTTCATCTTCCTGTTCACGGTCGGCGGCGTCACCGGCGTCGTGCTCGCCAATGCGGGCATCGACCGCCAGCTGCACGAGACCTATTACGTGGTGGCGCATTTCCACTACGTGCTCTCGCTGGGCGCGGTCTTCGCGCTCTTCGCGGGTTTCTATTACTGGTTCCCGAAAATGTCGGGCTACATGTATTCGGAAATGCTCGGCAAGGTGCATTTCTGGGTCATGTTCGTGGGCGTGAACCTCACGTTCTTCCCGCAGCACTTCCTCGGCCTGGCTGGCATGCCGCGCCGCTATGTGGACTATCCGGACGCGTTCCTCCTGTGGAACCAGGTCTCGTCCTACGGCTCCTATATCTCGGGCGCCGGCGCGATCCTGTTCCTCTTCATCGTCTGGGAGGCCTTCGCGAAGAAGCGCGTGGCCGGCGACAATCCGTGGGGCGCCGGCGCCACCACGCTGGAATGGACGTTGCCCTCGCCGCCGCCCTTCCACCAATACGAGACCCTTCCGCGCATCACCGGCGCGGATCACTAAGACCCGTCTCCGGCGGCGCCCTGCGCGTCGCCGGAGCCTTTCTTGAAGCGCCGCGCGGCGACGTTTCAACGAAGGCGTGAGAGGCGGAGGCGGATCGGGCGCATGCGCCGCGACCGCGTCCTGGGATCCCACCTCGAACGGATGTCGAATGAGCTTCGTCAGCGAACAGGAAGACAGGCTTTCCGCAGCGGGCGTCTCCACGGCGCAGCCGGGCGATTACCTCGCGCTGCTGAAGCCGCGGGTGATGTCGCTTGTGGTCCTCACCGCGCTCGCCGGCATGCTGATCGCCCCGCAACCGAGCCATCCGGTGATCGGCTTCGCCGCGCTGCTGGCCATCGCCGTGGGCGCGGGCGCCTCGGGCGCGCTGAACATGTGGTACGACGCCGACATCGACGCGCTGATGGGGCGCACGAGCCTGCGTCCCATTCCCGCGGGCCGCGTGCTTCCCGGCGAGGCGCTGGCGTTCGGGCTGGTGCTGTCGGCGCTGTCCGTCTTCACGCTGGGCGTGCTGGCGAACTGGCTCTCGGCCGCGCTGCTCGCCTTCACCATTTTCTTCTACGCCGTCGTCTACACGATGTGGCTGAAGCGCTGGACGCCGCAGAACATCGTCATCGGCGGCGCCGCCGGCGCCTTTCCGCCGGTGGTGGGCTATGCGGCGGTGACGGGATCGGTCTCGCTCGAATCGCTGGTTTTGTTCGCCATCATCTTCGTCTGGACGCCGCCCCATTTCTGGGCGCTGGCGCTGGTCAAGAGCGAGGATTACGCGCGCGCCGGCGTGCCGATGATGCCCAATGCGCTGGGCGGCGACCGCACGCGGCTTGAGATCCTCGTCTATTCCCTCGTGCTGGCGCCGCTGGGCGTCGCGCCCTGGCTGATGGGCTTCGCCAGCTGGGTCTATGGGCTCGTCGCGATCGCGGGCGGGGCGGCGATGATCCATTACGCGGTCGGCGTATGGCGCGCGCGCGAGGGCGAGGCGGCGCGCAAGGCGTGCATGTCGCTGTTTGGCGCGTCGATCCTCTATCTCTTCGCGCTGTTCATCGAACTTGTGGTCGAAAACGGCCCGGCGCAGGCGCTTGCGCGTCTGGCGCAATCCATCGTGTCGTGAGGTTCGCCATGTCCGCAGACGCGCCCCGCACCGAAATCGTGCAGATGACGCCCGAGCAGGCGAAGAGCCGGCGTGCGCGCAATGTGGCCATCGCGCTCGCGATCGTCGCGCTGGTCGTGCTGTTCTATGTCGTGACAATCGCGAAACTCGGTCTGGGCGTGCTCAACAAGGGAGCCTGGTGAGCCATGGTGGGCGCGCGGGACGATCAGGCTAATCCGGGGGCGCGCCAGGACGCGTTGAGCGAGCAAGCCTCTTCGAACGACTCCGCCCGCGCCGAGCGGCGCAACGCGCGCGTCGCCTTTTCCGTTCTGGGAACGGCGCTGTTCATGCTCGGCATGTCCTTCGCCGCCGTGCCTCTTTACGACATGTTCTGCCGCGTGACGGGCTTTGGCGGCACGCCGCGCGTGGCCCTGCATGCGCCCGGCGCTTTGGGCGAGCGCACGCTGACGGTGCGGTTCGACGCGAATGTCGATCCCGCGCTGGGCTGGTCGTTCGAGCCGGAGGTCAATTCGATCCGCCTGCGCACGGGCGAGACCGCGACGGTCTTCTACAAGGTCGTCAACAAGACGGGCCGCGCGGCCACGGGCATGGCGACCTATAATGTGGCGCCGGATCCGTTCGGCCCGTGGTTCAACAAGATTTCCTGCTTCTGCTTCACGGAGCAGACGCTCGGCCCCGGCGAAAGCATGGAGATGCCGGTCGTCTTCTTCCTCGATCCCGCGCTGGAGAAGGCGGAGACGATGCGGCGGATGGAGAGCGTGACCCTGTCCTATACGTTCATGACGGTGAAGGCCAAGACGCCGGTCGCCGCCGCGGGCGGGCGGGTGCAGTGATTCTGAAAGCCGTCTTGACTTCAAGGCGGCGAATGGCGAAACGGCCCGCACGGGCCCATGGGAGCCGCCTCGCTTGGGCGGCTTGAGGACGACGAGGAAGATGACATGGCTGACGGCCACGCGAAACCGAACCACGATTACCACCTTGTCGATCCGAGCCCGTGGCCGCTGATCGGCTCCATCTCGGCCTTCGTGACGGCCGTGGGCGCCATCGCCTGGATGAAGGGCATGCCGCTCTTCGGCGTGAAGATGGGCGCATATGTGTTCGGCGCGGGCATGCTCGGCGTGCTCTACACCATGGCCGCCTGGTGGACCGACGTGGTGCGCGAAGCCCAGTCGGGCTATCACACGCGCGTGGTGCAGATGCATCATCGCTACGGCATGATCCTGTTCATCGCCTCCGAAGTCATGTTCTTCGTGGCGTGGTTCTGGGCGTTCTTCGACGCCAGCCTCTTCTATAACGAGGCGATCCAGCAGGCCCGCGTGGAGCATACGGGCGGCCTGTGGCCGCCGAAGGGGATCGAAGTGTTCGACCCCTGGCATCTGCCGCTGCTCAACACGCTCATCCTGCTCACCTCCGGCACCACGGTCACCTGGGCGCATCACGCGCTTTTGAACGACGACCGCGACGGCGTGAAGAAGGGCCTCATCGCCACCGTCGTGCTGGGCGCGCTCTTCACCGCCGTGCAGGCCTATGAATACGCCCATGCGCCCTTCGAATTCAAAAGCTCGATCTATGGCGCGACCTTCTTCATGGCGACGGGCTTTCACGGCTTCCACGTTCTCGTGGGCACCATCTTCCTGCTGGTGTGCCTGATCCGCGTCTACAAGGGCCATTTCACGCCCAAGCAGCATCTGGGTTTCGAATTCGCCGCCTGGTACTGGCATTTCGTCGATGTCGTGTGGCTGTTCCTCTTCGCCGCCATCTATGTGTGGGGCAATTGGAAGGGCGTCGTCGCCGTTCACTGATCGCGCGTCCGTCGCGCGGGTGGGGGCGGCCTGCGGGCCGCCCTTTCGCTTTCTGAAGCGCCTTTCGGGAGACGCGCCATGGCCGAACATGATTATGCGCCGCAATCTCCTTACGCGACCGGGCTTGCGGGCCGTTGCCCGCGCTGCGGCGAAGGGCGGCTGTTCAAGGGTTTCCTCACGCTCGCCCCGCGCTGCGAGGTCTGCGGGCTCGATCTCGCCTTCGCCGACGCCGGCGACGGGCCGGCGGTCTTCGTCACGCTCTTCGCCGGTTTCATCGTGCTGGGCGGCGCCTTATGGCTGGAACTGGCCTATGAGCCGCCGTTCTGGGTGCATTTCGTCATTTTCGCGCCGCTCACGCTCATCGTCTGCCTCGGCGTGCTGCGCCCGCTGAAGGGCCTGCTGGTCGCGCTGCAATATTCCAACAAGGCCGAGCAGGGGCGGCTGGAAGGCTGATGCCCGCGCCGCATCCCCACGAAGCTCGCGTTGGGGCGCCAGACGGGGCGCGCGCGCGCTGGCGCAGCCTTGCGGCGCCGGGCCTTGTCGCGCTGGTCGCGCTGGCCCTTCTCGTCTCGCTCGGCAATTGGCAGATGCGTCGCCTTGCGTGGAAAGAGGGCCTGCTCGCGCAGATGGCCGCGCGCGCCGACGCCGCGCCGCAGGAGCCGCCGGCGCGCCAGACATGGGCGGGGCTCGCTCCGCAGGATTACGAATTCCTGCGCGTGCGCCTGAGCGGGCGTTTCGACCATGCGCGCGAGGCGCTGGTGTTTCAGGCCGCGGGCGGCCTCGCGCGCGAGCCGGGCTATCTGGTGATGACGCCGCTGCGCCTGTCCTCCGGCGCGCATGTCTTCGTCAATCGCGGCTTCGTGCCGCAGGCGCTCGCCGATCCCGCGCGCCGCGCGGCGGGGCAGATCGCGGGCGAGAGCGAGGTGGTGGGCCTTCTGCGCTCGCCGGAGCCGCGCAACGCCTTCACCCCGCCCGACGAGCCCGGCAAGCGGCTGTGGCATGTGCGCGATCCGCTCGCCATGGCTGCGGCCCTGGGCGTGCCGGACGCGGCGCCCTTCTCGCTCGACGCGCAGGCCGGCGATGTCCCCGGCGGCTGGCCGCAGGGCGGCGGCGCCCTGCGCAACGTGGCCAATAACCACCTCTCCTATGCGCTGACGTGGTACGGGCTCGCGCTGACGCTGGCGGGCGTGTTCGCGGTCTTCGCCTGGAGGCGGCTGCGCGACTAGGCGCGCGCGCGCGTCCTCCATGTCACCATGGCGACGGCGATCACCACCAGCGCCATGCCTGCGGCCGCGACCGGGCCCAGCGTCTCGCCGAACATCAGCCATGCGAGAACCGCCGTCGTCGGCGGCACGAGGAAGAAGAGGCTCGCCACCTCCGCCGCGGCGCCGCGCCGGATGAGCACGAACAGCGCGCTGATCGTGCCCACCGACAGTACGAGGCAGAGCCAGGCCATCGCGCCGATGAAGGAGGGCGTCCAGTCCGCGCGAAAGTCCTCCCACGCGGCGAGCGGCAGAACGACGAGCGCTGAGGCCGCGAATTGCACGACCGATCCCGTGCGCAGGTCCATCGCGCCGCCGAAGCGTTTCTGCCACAGCGTGCCCGCGGTCATGAACACCGCCGACAGGAACGAAAGCGCCATGCCGGCGGGCGTGCCCAGCCCCAGACCGAGCTTGGTCCACACGACGAGCGTCACGCCGACGAGGCCCAGCGCCAGCCCCGCCCATTGGCGCGGACTGACGCGCTCGCCCAGAAAGGGTGCGGCGAACACCGCCGTCAGCACGGGTTGAAGGCCCGCCATGAGCGAGGAGACGCCGGCCTCCACGCCCGCAGACATGGCCGCGAAGGTCGCGCCGAGATAGCCCGCATGCACGAAGATTCCGCCGACGGCGAGCGGCCCCAGCGCGCGCAGCGGCGGCCATGGCGCGCGCGCGATCCATGCCGCGATCGTGAGCAGGGCGGCCACGATGAGAAAGCGATACAGCAGGAAGGTGAAGGGCGCCGCGTCCGTCAGCCCCTGTTTGCCGGCGATGAATCCGGTGGACCAGAACAGCACGAACACCGCCGGCAAGGCGGCGTAGACGAAGGGCGTGCGCGAGTCTTGCTGCGAGCCTTGCTGCGCGGGCGCGTCATGGTCTGCGCGCCCTTCATGCGCGGGCGCAGGCTCGTCCTTCGCGGTCATGATGGGTCCGGGAGGCTCCGCTCACAGGAAATTGTTCGGCCAGATGATGCTGCGCCACATATGCGCGGATGGGCTCGCGTCGAAACCCAGACCTTCGACGGGCTGGCGGAAGCTGCGGGCGATCACGCCTTCGAATTCGCGCACGTCCACCACGACATTGGGGTCGAAGGAATAGAGATCGTTCGCCGTCACCAGCCGCGCGGCCATGTAATGCTTGTGGGCGCGCGCATAGTCGGCCGCCTCCGCGATATATTTGGGCGGCGTGTAATCCTCGCCGAAGGCGCGCTTGTAGAGATCGGGATATTCATAGCCGATCTCGGGATCGGGGTAGAAGCGCAGCGCCTGATGGTAGCGCACGGCGAAGGTCACTTCCTCGTCAACATAAGGCTCGATGAGCTGCGCGGCGTAATAGCCGTGGTCGCAGCGCACATGGGCGACCACCGCCACGTCATGCAGCAGGCAGGCGAGCACGATATTGTCGGGCAAGCCCTTCTGCTGCGCGAGCCGGGCGCTTTGCAGCAGATGCGTGCCCCCGCGCCGGTTGAGCAGGATGCGCCGTTCGAAGAAATCGATCAGCGTCGGCTTGTCGGGCATGGCGGGCAGGCGGGGCTCCTCATGCATCAGATAGAGGCCGGAGGAGGCGTTGAAGCCGCCGCTGGCCGTGAGGCCCACTTTCGCGAAATAGGGGGTCATGGCCTTGCGGTCGATCAGCGACAGCATGGCCTTCTCAATAAGCTCCTCGCGGTCTTCCTCGCTCATGCCGGGGAAGGCCTGGGCGCGCGCGATTTTGAGCGCTTCCTCGACAAGCTCTTCCTGGGTCACGGGCGTCTCCCTCTGTTGCTTGCACAGTCGCGCGCGGGCTTGCTTCCAGCTATACAGCGGAAGCGGAGGGCCCGGCCAGACCAAACCGGGCTCCAGCCATGCCATGCGCGAGGAGGCCCCATGCCGGATCTGGTTCAGCTCGGCGAAGACCTGCGGAAGATCGACCGCCTCATCATGGATCTCGTCAAGCGCCGCATGGACGCCGCCCAGCTCGTCGCGCAGGAAAAGCAGCGCACGGGCGGGGTCATGTATCGCCCGCAGATCGAGGACCAGCGCATCGCCTCCATCGGCGAGCACGCCCAGCGCATCGGCCTCAATCCGCATATGGCGCGCGCGCTGCTCTATTTCCTGATCGGGGAATCCTGCAAGGAGCAGACGATCCTTCTGGAATCGCAAGCCGGCGAGGAAGCGCGCCCGCAG
>CAIXDD010000083.1 GCA_903918155.1 uncultured Hyphomicrobiales bacterium | reverse complement strand
CCCGCGCCTGCGGCGGCGCCGACGCCCGCGCCGGTGGCCAGCCGCTCCTGACGGGGCGAACAGGCGCCCAGCGTTGCGGCGCACAGGAGCAGGGCGGCGAGAGAAAGTTTGGATTTCATGAGCAAGTCCCCCGCTGCAAAGGCGCAGGCGCTCAAGATGCGGCTTTCGGCCGCGCGACACAAGCGGCAGCTGCGCCGTTCAGAATTCGCGGCTTATCCTTTGGCGCGCATCAGGCGGGCCTTTTCGCGGCCCCAGTCGCGTTTCTTTTCAGTCTCGCGCTTGTCGTGCAATTTCTTGCCGCGCGCCAAGGCGATCTCGATTTTCGCGCGGCCCTTTTCGTTGAAATAGATTTTCAGGGGAACGATCGTCATGCCTTCGCGCTCGACGCCATGCGCGAGTTTGTCGATCTGGCGGCTCTTCAACAGGAGCTTGCGCGGGCGGCGCGGCTCGTGGTTGAAGCGATTGGCCTGCAGATATTCGGGAATGTTCGCGTTGATGAGTTCAACCTGCCGATTGCGCGTGACGCCCACATAGCTTTCCGCGATGGTCGCCTTGCCGGTGCGCAGCGACTTCACTTCCGTGCCCGTGAGCGCGATCCCCGCCTCGATCACCTCGCCGATCTCAAATTCATAGCGCGCGCGGCGATTGTCCGCGACGACCTTGAAGTTGCGAGGCTCTTTTTCCGCCACGGTCTATGTCCGCGCCAGCAGGCCCGCGAAAGCCATCGCCTCGCGCAATTTCGCCTTGTTGGCGTCCGTCATCGGCACGAGCGGCAGGCGCGGCTCCTCGGCCATCTTGCCCAGAATCGAGAGGCCGTATTTGGCGCCCGTCACGCCGGCTTCGAGGAACGCGGCCAGATGCAGCGGCGTGAGCCGGTCCTGAATCTCCAGCGCCGCCTTCGCGTCGCCCGCGTTCCACGCGTTCTGCAATTGCGCGCACAGGCCCGGCGCGATGTTGGACACGACCGAGATGCAGCCATGCGCGCCAGCGGCGAAAGTGGAGAGGGCCGTCACGTCGTCGCCTGAGAATTGGATGAAGTCGGGCCCCATGGCGGCGCGCTGCATGGAGATGCGGCCCACATTGCCCGTGGCGTCTTTCACGCCCACGACGTTCTTCAGCTCGAAACAGCGCTTCATCGTGTCGACGGACATGTCGATCACCGAGCGCGGGGGAATGTTGTAGATCACGATCGGAATGCCGATGGCCGCGTCCACGGCCTTGAAGTGCTGGTAGAGCCCTTCCTGGTTGGGCTTGTTGTAATAGGGCGTGACGATGAGCACCGCGTCCGCGCCCGCCTGTTCGGCGTGGCGGGCGAGCGCCACCGCCTCGCGCGTGTTGTTGGAGCCGGCGCCCGCGATGACGGGCACGCGGCCCTTGGCCTCGGCGATGCACATCTCCACCACGCGGCGGTGTTCGTCATGGGACAAGGTGGGGGATTCGCCGGTCGTGCCCACGGGCACGAGGCCATGGACGCCTTGCTCGATCTGCCAGTTCACGAAGGCGCGGAACGCGGCCTCGTCGACCTCCCCGTCGCGGAACGGGGTGACCAAAGCCGTCATCCAACCCTTCAAAACCTTCGCCTGAGCCATGGCCCACTCCTTCCCCTGCGCCCCCCGGGGGAGCGCCCTGCGCCGGCCTCCTGCCGGAAAGCCCTTGAAAACAGGAGATTGGCCCGCCGCATGCGCGCCGCATTCGCACGGTCTCCTGTGCGCGTTGATAGCCGCTCGGGCGTGGCGAGGAAAGGGGCGGCGCGCGCGGGCCGCTCTCCGTCCCCCGCCATTGCGTCTGGGCGCCGCAGCCGGCGTGGTCGGCCGGCGTGGTTAGCCGACGTGGTTAGCCGACGTGGTTAGCCGACGTGGTTAGCGATGCGTAAACGTTCCGCGCGCAATCTGGTCCTGGCAGGAGAGGCGTGGGCGCATGCGTGAGCGGACAGGGTTTGCAGGCTTGCGCGGGCGATCGGCGTCGCTTGTCGCCATCGCCGCCGCAAGCGCGGTCGCGCTCGGCGCCGCTTATCTGCACGCGCCCCGCCAGCAGGCGGGCGAGGACGCGCAAATCGCTTCCCCCGTCTCGGCTCCCGCCTCCGCTTCCGTCTCCCCGACGGGCGCCGAGCCCGGCTTCGTCTCGCTCGCCGCGGCTTACGCCCCGGCGGAGCGGGGGCGCGGGCGCCCGCAGGGCCCCGGCCTGGGTCTGCTGGAGGAGGCGATCGGGACGCCTGCGCCCGAGCGCGCCGATGCGCCTGCGCTGCGCGAGGCCATCGCCGCCTATCGCAAGGGCGATCTGGCTTTAGGCGACGCGGCGGCCGCGCGCGCGCTCGACGATCTGGGCCGTTCCGCGCTCGCCTTCGCCGCCGTGCGCTTGCAGCCCAAGGCGGCCGGCTATGCGCGCATCGCCGCCTTTCTCGACGCCCATCCGGACTGGCCGCGCGACGGCTTTCTGCAGGCGCGTCTGGAAGAGGCGATCCTGAACGAGAAAATCTCCGGCGAGCGGGTGCGCGCGCGTTTCGCCGCCCGGCCGCCCGCGACGCCGGCGGGGCGGTTCGCGCTG
>CAIXDD010000082.1 GCA_903918155.1 uncultured Hyphomicrobiales bacterium | reverse complement strand
GGGCGAGCGAGCCCAGCATCCAGCGCATCGTGTTGCGCAATTTGCGATAGGTCTCCATGAAGGTCTTCAGGATCTCCGGCCCGATGCGCAGATCGTCGGAATAATCGGAGGCGGCGACCCACAGGCGCAGGATGTCGGCGCCCGAATCCTTGATGACGGTTTGCGGGGCGACGACATTGCCCAGCGACTTCGACATTTTCTGGCCCTTCTCGTCCAGAACGAAGCCATGCGTGAGCACCACGTCATAGGGCGCGCGCCCGCGCGTGCCGCAGCTCTCCAGCAGGGAGGAATGGAACCAGCCGCGATGCTGGTCGGAGCCTTCCAGATACATCACTTCGTCGGCGCCCCCGTCGCGGCGCCGGCGCACGCCGGCCAGGCCGGGGAAATGCTCGTCGTCCTCCAGCGTGAACGCGTGGGTGGAGCCGGAATCGAACCACACGTCGAGCACGTCGTCGATCTTGTCGTAGGCGGCGGGATCGTATTGCGGCGCGAGGAAGCGCGCGGCCGCGCCTTCGGCGAACCAGGCGTCGGCGCCTTCCTTGTCGAAGGCCTGCGCGATGCGCGCGTTCACCAATTCGTCGACGAGAATCTCATCGCCGCCCTTCTTCACGAAAACGGCGATGGGCACGCCCCAGGCGCGCTGGCGCGACACCACCCAGTCGGGACGATTGGCGATCATGCCGGTGATGCGGTTCTCGCCGGCGGGCGGCGCCCAGCGCGTCTCCTTGATCGCCTTCAGCGCGAGGTCGCGCAGCGTGGCGTCTCCGGCCTGCGGCAGCGGGCGGTCCATGGCGATGAACCATTGCGGCGTGTTGCGGAAGATGATCGGCTTCTTCGAGCGCCACGAATGGGGATATTGGTGCTTGAGCTTGCCGCGCGCGACGAGATGGCCGGCGCCGACCAGTTCGGCGATCACGGCCTCGTTGGCGTCGCCCTTCTTGCCCTTGTCGTCGATCACGCGCTTGCCCGCGAAGCCCGGCGCGTCCTTGGTGTAGAATCCGTCGGCGTCCACCGGATGGGGGATTTTCACGTCGATCCCGCGCTCGATGAGCATGCGCTGGTTGGCCGTCCAGGCGTCGAAATCCTCGCGGCCGTGGCTGGGCGCGGTGTGCACGAAGCCCGTGCCGGTCTCCTCGGTCACATGGTCGCCGTCCAGCAGCGGCACGTCGAACTCATAGCCCGCGACGCGCTGTCCCAGCGGATGGGCGCAGGCGAGGATGTCGCGCGGATCGACCTTGCGCACCCGCTCGAACGCCTCCACGCGCGCGGCCTTGAACACGTCGGCGGCGAGCCGGTCGGCGATGATATAAAGCGCGCCCTTCTTCGCCCAATTGTCGGCCGCCGCGTCGGTCACGCGGTAGAGGCCGTAATCGATGCGCGAGGAGAAGGCGATCGCGCGATTGCCGGGAATCGTCCAGGGCGTCGTCGTCCAGATGAGCACGCTGGCCGCGTTGATCTCGGCGAAATATTCGTCGACGCCCTCGACGTCGAGGCCGCTTTCGCCGCTGCGCTCCATCGCCGCGCGGGTGGCGTCCACCGGCTTGTCGCGCAGCGCGCGCACGGGGAAGGCGACCCAGATCGTGTCGCTCTGGTGGTCCTCATATTCGACTTCCGCCTCAGCCAGAGCGGTTTTTTCGACCACGCTCCACATGACGGGCTTGGAGCCGCGATAGAGAAGGCCGTTGGCGGCGAATTTCATGATCTCGCGCGCGATCTGGGCTTCCGCCGCGAAGGCCATCGTGGAATAGGGGCGCGGCCAGTCGCCGGTGACGCCCAGGCGGATGAATTCCTCGCGCTGCACGTCGAGCCAGCGCTGCGCATAGGCGCGGCATTCCTGACGGAAGGCGATCATCGCCTGCGATTGCGAGAAGTCGGGCTTCTGCTTGCCCTTGGCGCGGTAATTGTCTTCCTCGATCTTCCATTCGATCGGCAGGCCGTGGCAATCCCAGCCCGGAACGTAATTGGAATCCTTGCCGAGCATCTGCTGGCTTCGCGTCACGACGTCCTTGAGGATCTTGTTGAGCGCATGGCCGATATGGATGTTGCCGTTGGCGTAGGGCGGGCCGTCGTGCAGCACGAATTTGGGCCGGCCCGCGGAGGTCGCGCGCAATTTTCCGTAAAGGTCGATGGCCTTCCAGCGGGCGAGGATCTCCGGCTCCTTCTGCGGCAGGCCGGCGCGCATGGGGAAATCGGTCTGCGGCAGATAGAGGGTCTGCGCGTAATCGGGGCCTTTGGCGGGCGTGTCGGTCATCGGATCTGGCCAATCTGGTCGGGCGCGGTCGCGCGGCTTTGCGTGGTGATTACGAGATTTGGGGCGGGGCGCCAAACGTCGGCGCGAGCGAGGCCTTGGTCAGCTTGGCCTTGGGGGCGTTCAGGGCGCGCGCGCGGCCAGAAGGGCGCGGGCCTGCGCGCAATCTTTCTCGATCTGCGCCGTGAGCGCCTCCAGCCCGTCGAATTTCAGTTCCGGGCGGATCCATTCGACGAAGGAGACCTCCACCGTCTTGCCGTAGAGATCGCCCGAGAAGTCGAAGACATAGACCTCCAGCAGCGGCTCCCCGTCGTCCACGGTCGGCCGGCGGCCCCAGCTTGCGACCCCGTCATAGGTCGCCCGATCGGGGCCCGCCCCGTCCACGCTCAGGCGCACGGCGTAAATGCCATAGGCGAGGGCGCTGCTGGCGTGCAGGCGCAGATTGGCGGTGGGGAAGCCGATCGTGCGGCCGAGCTTCTGGCCATGGACGATCTCGCCGGCGACGAAATAATCGCGCCCCAGCAATTGGCGCGCGAGCGCGACGTCGCCGCGCTCCAGCGCGTCGCGCACGCCGCTCGAATGAACCGCGTCGAGGCTGCCGCGCGCGTCGGCGGCGATCTTGTCAACGATCTCGACGGCCAGGCCCAGCCGCGCGCCTTCCTGCGCGAGCAAGGCGGGCGTGCCCGCGCGGCCCTTGCCGAAATGGAAGTCGTAGCCCGCCACCACGCCCGCCACGCCGAGCCGACGCGCGAGCACGTCCTCCACGAAGGCGCGCGCGTCGATCCCGGCGAGGCCGGCGTCGAAGGTGAGGACGATCAGCCCGTCCACGCCCAGCCGCGCGAGGGCGGCCGCCTTGGCGGGGGGCGGGGTGAGGCGATGGACCACGCTGCGGCCGGCGAAGAAATCGGCGGGATGGGGCTCGAAGGTCAGGACGGCGCAAGGCCGGCCCATCTGGCGCGCCAGCTCCTGCGCGCGCGCGATCACGGCCGCATGGCCCCGGTGCACGCCGTCGAAATTGCCGATGGCGACGACGGCGCCCGCAAGGCCTTCCGGCGGGCGCGCAGGATCGCGGGCGATGACGAAGGCGTGGTCAGCGGACAAGGGCGGCTCCAATGGCGCGCCGGGGGCTCGCGTGCGGGCGGCCT
>CAIXDD010000081.1 GCA_903918155.1 uncultured Hyphomicrobiales bacterium | reverse complement strand
GATCCTCTTCTCGACGCTTTCGGCCTTCGGGCCTGCGCGCGCGCAGGCTCCGACGCCCTTCGCGCCCGGCGGCCCCGGCGCGCCGCCCTTCGGAGCGACCTCCGTCGCGCCCGCTTTCGAGACGCCCGCCCCGCCTCAGCCCGGCTCCGAGGGGGAGGGATCGGGCGTGCTCAATCTCTCCGCCGTCTTCGCCGGCGACAATCGGCGCGTGGGCTCCGGCCTTGTGTGGAACGTGTTCCGCGAGGGCGGGGAGGGCGCGGGCGCGCTTGTCGCGCAATCCAACGAGGCCGCGCCCATCTTCGTCCTGCCGGCGGGCGATTACGTCGTGCATCTGGGCTATGGGCTGGCGGCGGCCGTGCGCCGGGTGAGCGTGACCGCGGGCCGGCCGACGTCCGATCGCGTGCCGCTGAACGCCGGCGGCCTGCGCCTTGCGGGCTCGCTGGGCGACGCGCGCATTCCTCCTGAGCGCATCTCCGTGGC
This sequence comes from uncultured Hyphomicrobiales bacterium, assembly GCA_903918155.1. Lineage (GTDB taxonomy): Bacteria > Pseudomonadota > Alphaproteobacteria > Rhizobiales > Beijerinckiaceae > Terripilifer. The sequence goes on along the minus strand of CAIXDD010000081.1, from coordinate 3,125 downwards.
GATTTATGTGCCCGAGGGCGCCAATCCGCAGGGCAAGCTCGTGGCGCGCGACGTGCGGCCGGGCCAGCTCGTGCGCCTGCCCGAGGGCACCTATCACATCATCTCCACTTATTTCGAAGCGCCGCCGACGGGCGTCGCGCCGGCGCCGACCAATTCGGTCGTCGAGGCGGACGTGCGCATCCAGCCCGGCCGCACGACGGAGACGACGCTGCGCCATCGCGCGGCGCAGATCACGCTCAAACTGGTCAATCTCGCGGGCGGCGAGGCGCTCGCCAACACGTCCTTCACCGTGCTCACGCCCGGCGGCGACGTGCTGCGCGAAATGATCGGCGCCTTTCCCACGCTCGTCCTGGCGGAGGGCGAATATGTCGCCATCGCGCGGCGCGACGGGCGCACCTATCAAAGCGCGTTCTCGGTGCGCACGGGGCGCGACCGGGACGTGGAGATCCTTGCGCGCGAGGGCGTGCGCGAATGATCGCGCGGCGCGGGCGTGTTATGTTGCGCGCGAGCGCTTGAGGCGGAGCCGGCCATGCAGACGTTTTTCGTTGAGATCAAATGCGCGCTGGGCAAGACCTATCAGGTCGCCAGCGCGCTGGCGGAGGCGGAGATCGCCTCGGAGATCCACTCCATCGCCGGCCATTACGACATTCTCGCCAAGTTCTATGTGCCGCAGGGCGCCGACATCGGCCATTTCGTCGGCGAACATGTGCAGACCATTCCCGGGATCGTCGACACGCGCACGATCATCGCCTTCAAGGCGTTCTGAACCGGGAACCTCAGCGCGAGCCTTGCGTTTTGATCCCGCGCAAGGCGGGCGTCGCGGCGCCCGCGCAATCTGCGCGCAGGAGAAGCCCATGTTCAGCGCCAGACGTCGCCTCCCCGCCGCAGCTTTCGTTCTCGCGCCCGGTTCCGCCTTGGTCCTCGCCCTCGTCCTTGCCCTCGTCCTGGTCGCCTCTCCGGCGCGCGCGGCCGATCCCGCGCAGGGCGAGCGCCTCGCGCGGCGTTGGTGCGCGGAATGTCACGTGGTCGCGCCCGACCAGACGCGCGCGCGCGCCGACGCGCCCTCTTTCGCCGCCATCAGCGCCGGCCGCCGCGTGCCCCAGATCGAGGCCTTCCTGCGTCAGGACCATCCGCAAATGCCGGACATGTCGCTCTCGCGCAGCGAGATCGCCGATCTGATCGCCTGGATGCAATCGCTCGCGCCCCCGCTCGATCCCGCGAAACCGCCGCCGCAAAAGGACGATGTCACGCCCTCGCGCGGCGGGTGATCTTCGCGCGCGGACTAGCCTTGCGCGACCCAGCGGCCTTCCTTGTCGCGGCCGACCTTGCCGGCCAGCCGCAGGCTTTCCAGCTCCACCACGATTTCGCGCCCGTCGCGGCTGGCGCGCGCGGCCATCAGCTCCTGAAAGAATTTCGGGCCGTCGGCGAGGGCGGCGGCGACGCTGTCGAAGCGCTGGCCGGGATAGGTCGGGGGCGCGGGAATGTCGGGCGGGCCCTTCATGCTCTGCGCGAAGGGCAGGGTGCAGTCGAAGCCCGCCTTCGCGCCCGTGCGCGCGCCCTGCAGCGAGGGATCGAGCGGCACCGCGCGGAAGCCCGAATGGACCACGAGATCGCGATCGGCCTGAAAGCGCGTCGCCATCGCCCAGTCCACCTGGCCGTCGGAGCGCACGTCGATGTCGGGATCGACGACCCACACATGTTTGGTGTTGGCCTGGCTGGCGAAGACGGCGGCGATGGCGTTGCGCGCCTCGCCGGGCGCGCGCTGGCGCAGCGCCACGCGCACATGCAGGCTGCCGCCGGACGGGGTGAGCACATGCACGTCGGTGGGTTCGCGTACCGCGTTTTGCAGCGCGCGCCAGATCGTCACCTCCGCGCGCGCGGCGTTGAGCTGCGCGGTGTCTGTGCATTCCATCGTGCGGCCGCCGATGGTGGAGGTCTGGAACAGCGCGTCGGCGCGTCGGGTGATGGCGGTGAGATGGAACACGGGGTTCATCTTCAGCTCGCCGTAATAGCCCAGGAACTCGCCATAGGGGCCTTCAGGCTCCACATGGCCGCGCGCGTCGAAATAGCCTTCGAGGATCATCTCCGCGTCGGCGGGAACCATCAGCTCGTTGGTGACGCATTTCACCACCGGCATCGGCCCGTCGCGTAGGCTCGCCATAATGCCCACTTCGTCGATCGGCACGCGCATCACCGCCGCCACGTGATCGACGGGATGGGCGCCGAGAACGAACGCGACGGGCAGCGTCTCGCCGCGCCGCGCGCAGGCCTCGTAGATCGCCTTGAGATCTGAGGGCGCGAGCAGGTCCGCGCCCGCCTCGCGTCGTCCGCGCAGCATCAGCCGGCGGATGCCCACATTGGTGAGCCCGCTGGCGGGATCGCGCACGATGTCGATTCCCGCCGAAAGATAGGGCGCGCCGTCGAGTCCGTGCTGCAGGTTGGCGGGAAGTTTGGTGAGGTCTGCGTCCTCGCCGGTGAGCACGACCTGCTGCACGGGCGCTTCCGCGCGCGTCAGCTCGACCACTTTCGGCCTGTTCTCGAGCCGGCGCATGATTTCGTGGGTGAGCTTTTCCGAGGGCACGCCGAAGGCCATGGCGATGCGCTTGCGCGAGCCGGCCACATTGCCCACCACTTCCGCGCCTTCCGGCCCGACATTGCGGAAATGCAGGGCCTTCGCCGACCCTTCGAAACGGGCGGCCAGATCGGCGAGCGCCACGGGCTCCTCGATGACCTGCGCCTCGCCCGCCGCCGCCGCCTCCTCCACGAAACGGCGCAGCCGGTAGCGGTCGAGATCGACGGATGCGCCCGCCTTCTGGATGATGCTCATTCGTTCCTCCCGCGGCGTCGTCGCGCCCCTTCGCTCAGGAGGCCGGTTTAGCGGAAATCGCGTCCGCGCGCCATGGCGGCCACGGCTGCGCCCTCGCCTTGATTCCGCCTTGCTGGCGGTCCAATCAGCAGGCCGATAAAGTCTCGCTTGCAGGATCGCCGCCGGATGCGCCGCCCCGACTTCGCCTTCGCCTCGACGCGCGCTCGCGCCGTTTGTTGCGTCGTGTCCTGCTTCGCGTCTTGCTTCGTGTCTTGCGCCCTTTTCGTCCTGCCGGCGCAGGCCCAGCAGGCGGGCTGCG
>CAIXDD010000080.1 GCA_903918155.1 uncultured Hyphomicrobiales bacterium | reverse complement strand
TGGCCTTCTTGGCGCCCTTCTTGGCGGCCTTCTTGGCGCCCTTCTTGGCGACCTTCTTGGCTACCTTCTTGGTGGCCTTCTTTGCACTCTTCTTCGCGGCCTTCTTGGCCGGCTTACGCTTTGCTGCCTTCGCCATCAGAGGTCCCCTCTAAGTTGAGACGGCGCATTTCGCCGTCACCCAGGCGGGGTTAAACTAACTCGGTTAACTAGAGGTGCAAGCGCTGATCGTCGTCGATGCGTCCGCAACGCCCTCTGCGCGCGCCCGTTCAGCGCCGCAAGCAGGCGCGCGCGCGCAGCCGAAAACCTCCTGCGCGGCTGCGCGAACGCCCCCTCGCAGCGCATGCGCGCGATGCGCCGCCGGCGCGCGCGCAACGTCGCGACAACCCTGCGCAGGCCGCCGCCCGACGCGCCCGCCTTCTTCGCCCGCCCGCCGACGTCGCGGAATGCGATGCACGAAACTTATTGATTTTGCGTCATGTGCGGAAACGGCGCCGCATCGCGGCGCATGTCGCGCGCGCTGCTGCGGACCATCGGCGCTCTCATGCGCGCGACCGGGAGCGAAGCGTCTTGCGCGCCGCGGAGCGACGCAGCCGAGCCTTGCGCATGGCGCCGACGCCCTCATGCGAACCATGCGCGCGAGGCTGCGCGCGGGCATGCGTTGCGCATGCGCTGCGCATGAAAAAAAATTTTCGAAAAGCGAAATTTTTTTCGCTTCGGGGCTCGCCCGCGGGTCGATTTCGCGCAAGGCCGCGCGAATCGACCCGTTTGATTCGGACGATCAGATCCCCAGCTTGCTCTTCAGCAGCTCGTTCACCGACTGCGGATTGGCCTTGCCGCCGGTCTCTTTCATCACCTGTCCGACGAACCAGCCGAGCATGGTCGGCTTCGCCTGCGCCTGAGCGACCTTGTCGGGATTGGCGGCGATGATCGCATCCACCGCCGCCTCGATGGCGCCCGTATCGGTGACCTGCTTCATGCCGCGCGCGTCGACGATGGCGCGCGGATCGGCGTCGCGCCCCTGCTCCCATACGATCTCGATGAGGTCCTTGGCGATCTTGCCCGAGATGTCGCCCGACGCGATCATCTGCACGATGGCGCTGTTGGCCGCAGCGGTGACGGGCCCGTCGACGACGCTCAGCCCCGCTTTGTTAAGCCGGCCGAAATATTCGTTGATCAGCCAATTGGCGCAGGCCTTCGGCTCGGCGCCTTCGCGCACCATGGCCTCGAAATAATCCGCCGTCTCGCGCTCCATCACAAGCACGCCCGCATCATATCCGGCGAGGCCGTAATCGCCCATGAAACGGGCCTTCTTCTCGTCCGGCAGTTCGGGCAAGCCGCGCGCCAGCTCGTCCACGAAATCCTGATCGAACTCCAGCGGAAGAAGATCGGGATCGGGGAAATAGCGGTAATCATGCGCCTCTTCCTTCGAGCGCATGGAGCGCGTCTCGCCCTTGCCGGGATCGAACAAGCGCGTCTCCTGATCGATCGAGCCGCCGTCTTCGATGATGGCGATCTGGCGGCGCGCCTCGGTCTCGATGGCCTGGCCGATGAAGCGGATCGAATTGACGTTCTTGATCTCGCAGCGCGTGCCCAGCGGCGCGCCGGGGCGGCGCACGGACACGTTCACGTCGGCGCGCAGGCTGCCCTTCTCCATGTCGCCGTCGCAGGTGCCCAGATAGCGCAGGATGGTGCGCAGCTTCGTGACATAGGCGCGCGCCTGCTCCGAGGAGCGCAGGTCGGGACGCGAGACGATCTCCATCAGCGCCACGCCGGAGCGGTTGAGGTCGACGAAACTGGCGGTGGGCGACTGGTCGTGGATCGACTTGCCCGCGTCCTGCTCCAGATGCAGGCGCTCCACGCCCACGCGGATCTGTTCGGTGGGCGACACGTCCACGATGACCTCGCCCTCGCCCACGACCGGATGCTTGTACTGGCTGATCTGATAGCCCTGCGGCAGGTCGGGATAGAAATAATTCTTGCGGTCGAAGACCGAGCGCAGGTTGATCTGCGCCTTCAGGCCGAGGCCGGTGCGCACGGCCTGTTTCACGCATTCCGCATTGATGACGGGCAGCATGCCGGGCATGGCCGCGTCCACGAGCGAGACGTGGGAATTCTCCTCGCCGCCGAATTCGGTCGAGGCGCCGGAGAAGAGCTTCGCCTTCGATGTCACCTGGGCGTGGAT
>CAIXDD010000079.1 GCA_903918155.1 uncultured Hyphomicrobiales bacterium | reverse complement strand
GGCGCCGGCGGCGGGACGGCGCGGCGGTTTCTGGGCGGTGCAGGCGCTGTTCGACGCCGAAGCGGGGGAGGTGCCCGACGTCTCCTTCATCGAGCGCGTGGGCGGACCCGATGCGGAGGGCGCCGGCCCCGCGATGTCGATCGCGCGCATGGCGCTGGGCGACGAGCCCGAGCGCATTTCCGCGCTCGATTACGCGCGTCTGTGGTCGGGCGAGGATTACGTTCTGCCGCAGGGCTATGGCGCGCTCGTCGCGCGCGCGGCGCAGGGGCTCGACGTACGCTTGTCTACGCCGGCGCGCGAGATCGACTGGAGCGGCGCGGGCGTGCGCGTGGTCACCGATCGCGGCGGCTTGCGCGCGCGCGCATGCATCGTCACGCTGCCGGTGGGCGTGCTGAAAAGCGGCGCCGTGCGGTTCACGCCCGCCTTGCCGGCCGCCACGCAGGATGCGCTCGACGGGCTGGGCATGGGCGCGCTCACCAAGATCGCGCTGCGCTTCAACGGCGAACGGTTCGGCGTGCCGGCGGGCACGGACATATGGGAGCGGCTTGGGCCGCGCTCGTCGTTCAATTTCGAATGTTTCGCATGGGATCGCGACCTCGTGATCGCGACCTTCGGCGGCGACCATGCGCGCGACGTGGTGGCGGCGGGGGAGGCGGGCGCGGTGGATCTTGCGCTGCAGGAGTTTTCGCATGCGGTGGGCGCGCAGGCGCGCAAGGCCTGCCTTGGCGGGCGGCTGGCCGCGTGGAGCGTCGATCCGCATTCTTTGGGATGCTATTCGCATGCGCTGCCCGGTCGCGCGCCGGCGCGCGCCGCGCTCGCGCAGCCCGTGGGGGCGCGGCTGTTCTTCGCGGGCGAAGCCACCGGGGGCGGGGAGGCGGGCGAGAATTTCGGCGGCGCGATGACCGCCGGCGGCGCCTTTCTCGCCGGCGCGCAAGCGGCGCGCCGCGCCTTCGCCTGAGCGGCTCCGGAACTTTCCTCGCAGGCGTCGGTTTGCTTGCCAGCGCGGGCGCGCCCGTGCGCGCGCGCCGGGCCGCGCGCGCCTTGCGCCGGCCGTGAGCGCGTTCAAAGAAGCGACATTCGAGACATGGCGGACGAACAGGGCGGGGAACGCGCTCCAGCCAGCGCGCAAGAAGACGCGCAAGGGGGCGCGCAAGAAGACGCGCCGCGCGTCGCGCGCCGTTCGCTCAAGCGCAGCGTTTTGTTCGTCACCACGGAAATGGCCGATTACGTGAAGGTGGGCGGGCTTGGCGAAGTCTCCGCCGCCTTGCCGCGCGCGCTCGCCGGCGCCTTCGACGTGCGCGTGCTCATTCCCGGCTATCGCGAGACGCTGGCCGCCCATCCCGATCTTGCGATCGTGGGCGAATTGCCCGCTTACGCCGACATTCCCGCGTGTGCGCTGGCGCGCGCGCGCACAGGCGACGGGCTCACGGTCTATATTCTTCTTGCGCCTTCGCTCTATGAGCGCGACGGCACGCCCTATGGCGATGCGCGCGGACATGACTGGCCCGACAACGACCTGCGCTTCGCGCGCCTGTCGATGGCGGCGGCCGCGATCGCGCTGGGCGACGCCGATCCCGCATGGAGCGCGGATCTCGTGCACGCCAATGATTGGCCCGGCGCGCTGACGCCCGCTTATCTGCGCTGGATGGGCAAGCGCGTGCCCAGCGTGCTCACGGTGCATAATCTCGCCTATCAGGGCTTGTTTCCCGCCGCGCGCAGGGCGAGTCTGGGCGTGCCCGAAAGCGCGTTTCAGATGGAGGGCGTGGAGTTTTACGAAAAAATCTCCTTCCTCAAGGCCGGGCTGTTCTATTGCGACCACATCACCACGGTGAGCGCGACTTACGCGCGCGAGATCACGACCGCCGCCATGGGCTGCGGCCTCGACGGCCTGTTGCGCCGGCGCGCGTCGGAAGGCCGGCTCACGGGCATCGTCAACGGGATCGACGACACCTGGAATCCCGCGCTCGATCCCGCGCTGGCGCAGCCCTTCGAGGCCGGCGACTGGAAAGGCAAGCGCGCCAATGGCGAAGCCTTGCGCGCGGATTTCGGCCTCGCGGTGAGCAAGGGCCCGCTATTCGCCGTCGTGTCGCGACTCGTGCATCAGAAAGGCATCGATTTCGTGATCGAGGCCGCAGACGAGATCGTGCGCGGGGGCGGGCAGATCGTGGTGATCGGGCGCGGCGAGCCGGGCATCGAGCGCGCCCTGACGCAAACGGCCTCGCGTCATCCCGGCGCCGTCAGCGTGCATGTGGGCTATGAGGAGCGCCGCGCGCGGCGCGCCTTTGCGGGCGCGGATTTCCTGCTCATGCCCTCGCGCTTCGAGCCTTGCGGCCTGAGCCAGATGTTCGCGCAGACAGCGGGCACCTTGCCCATCGTGCATCGCACGGGCGGCCTCGCCGACACGGTGGAGGACGGCGTGACGGGATTTCAGTTCACCACCCTCAGCCGCGAGGGCCTGCTGGGCGGGGTGGCGCGCGCCTTCTCCGCTTACGCCAGCGCGCAGCGTCTCTCCCGCATGCGGCGCAACGCCATGGGGCGGCGGTTCAGCTGGCGCCGGTCGGCGCAGGATTACGGCGCGCTTTACATGCGCGGGGTCGGCAATCGGTGAAGCGGTTCGCAGCCTCGCTCGTCGTCGCCCCTTGGCGCGGCGCCTCGCGCCTGCGATGATGGGCGCAACGACGCATCTATCTGGGGGGAAGACATGCCGATCCTGCTCGTTCACGGCGCCTGGGCCGGCGCCTGGTCTTGGCGCGACGCCGCGCGGTCCTTGCGCAAGATGGGCCATGAGGTTTACGCGCCGACGTTGACGGGCGTGGCCGAGCGCGCCCATGTGCCGCCGCAGAACGTCTCCCTCTCCACCCATATCGCCGACGTCGCGGGCCTCATGCGGTATGAGGAGCTGACGAATGTGCTGATCGTCGGCCACAGCTACGGAGGCATGGTCATCACGGGCGCGGCGGATCGCGAGCCGCAGCGCGTGGCGGGCATGATCTATCTCGACGCTTTCCTGCCCGAGAGCGGGCAGGCCTTGTGGGACATCGCAGGCGCCGAGCGCGCGCAGATGCAGCGCGAGATCGCGCTCGCCCATGACGGCGGCCATTCCGTGCCGCGGCCTGCGGCCAATCCGCCGCTGGCGCCGGAATTCGCGGCCCAATGGGCCTCCTTGTTCACGGCGCAGCCCATTCGCACCATGTCGGAGCCGTGGGTTTCGGTGCGCGAGCCTGCGCAGCGCGTGTGGCCGCAGCGTCATTACATTTTGTGCGCGGCCTATAAGAATTCCCCCTTCCATCGCCACGCCGCGCAAGTGCGCGGACAGGCGGGGTGGGAGTCTTCCGAATTCGACGCGCCCCATGACGTGGTGCGCACGGATCCGGAGCTTGTGGCGCAGCGCATCCACGCCATTGCGGAAGGCTGGGGCCTGCGGGACTAGGCGCGTTCCCTGCCGCGCGTCTGCGCGCGCGGGCGCGTCACGCCGCGCAAAGCGCGATGAAGGCGTCGCCGCGTTCTTCGAAATCGCGGAAATGGCCGAAGCTCGGCGCCGCCGGCGACAGGAGGAACAGCGCGTCCGACGGCGCCTGCGCGCGCGCCTGCTCCACGCCTTGCGCGAGGGATGCGGCCTCGATCACGGGAAACGGCCAGTCGCGTCCCGCCATCTCCTGCGCGACGCGCCGGCCCGTGTCGGGCAGCAGAACGAGGAGCGCCGGCGGATGCGCGGCGAGGAAGGCGAGCAGCTCGGCGTGGTCCTGTCCGCGGTCGGCGCCGCCGAGAAAAAGCGCGATC
>CAIXDD010000078.1 GCA_903918155.1 uncultured Hyphomicrobiales bacterium | reverse complement strand
CGCGCACCGGCGTAGCCGCGCAAGCGCCCGGCGCCGCGCGAAAGGCCTGCGCCAGCGCGCGCAGGACCGGCGCGCCCACGCGCGGCATGTCGCCCAGCAGGATGAAGGCGCCCGGGCAATCCTCCGGCAGGGCCGCCACTCCCGTGCGCAATGACGAGGCGAGGCCGCTGGCGTGGTCGCGATTATGCGCGAAGGCGAGCCCCTCGACGCCCGCCAGCGCGGCGCGCACGTCCTGCGCCGCATGGCCCGTGACCACGACGATGGGCGACAGGCCGGCTGCGCGCGCGGCCTGCGCCACATGGCGCACGAGCGGCGCGCCGTCGAGCTGCGCGACCACTTTCGTCGCGGCCGAAGGATCGCATGCGCGATAGCGGCTGGCGCTTCCCGCGGCGAGAATGACGCCGGCGATGGGGCGCGGCGCGCCGCTCATTCGTGCGGCCCGGCGCCGTCGCGCGGCTGGCCGCGATCCACGATCTCCATCAAGAGCCCGCCGGCGCCCATGCGCTTCACGTCGGCGGCGCTCACGTCGAGCCCCGCGCACAGGCGCTGCAGCACCCAGTCGAATCCGTTCTCGCGCGGCGAACGCGCGCAACCCGGCGCGCCCAGCACGTGCTTGCCGCGCAGACGGCCGATGAGGAGAAGATTGCCCGGATCGACCGGCATGCCCAGATGCACGATCTCGCCGCCCGCGCGCAGCAGCGCCGCCGGAATGACGTCGCGCCGGTCGGTGATGGCGGAGGCGCCGAATACGACGATCATGTCGCAGGCGTCCGCCATGTCGGCGATGGCCTGCGCGAGCGCGTCCGGCGCATGCGCGACGCGCGCTTCGGCGACCACCGCCCCGCCCATCGGCGCCAGCCGCTCGCCCATCACGCGCAAGGTCTTGTCCACGACGCTCGGCTTGAGGCCCGGCAGCAAGGTCGAGAGAACGCCCACGCGCAGCGCGCGAAACGCGGCCACGCGCACGGGCGCCTCATGCGCGGCCGCGATGGCGGCGGCGAGCGCGGCGCGCGGCGCGGAGAAGGGGATCACTTTCACCGTGCCCACCATCTCGCCCTCCACCACCGCGCGCCAGGGCGCGAGCGTGGCGACGGTCAGCGTTTCGTCCACGTCGTTCACGCGGTCGATCGCGGGCGCGTCCACCATCAGCACGCCTGCGTGACGGGCGAAGAGATTGGCCCGGCCCGTGAACGCGTCCTGCACGCGCACGCCCTCGCCCGCGACCGCCTGCGCGAGCGCGGCGGCCGCCTCGTCCTCGCCCGCGTCCCCCGCCTCCAGCCGCGCGACGACGATCTGCGCGAGCCCGGCGGCGCGCAGCCGCGCGACATGATCCGCGCTCACGACGTCGCCCTTCTTGAGCGTGAGCCCTTCGATGCGCAGCGCATGGGCGACGATGCCGCCCAAAGCCTCGTCGAGCGGCGCGGGTCCGAACTTCACGCCGCCGCCCCCGCGCTCTCGCGCAGCGGTTTCTTGCGCAAGGCGAGAATGATTTCGCCCAGAACCGAGACGGCGATCTCCGCCGGGCTCACCGCGCCGATATCGAGGCCGATGGGCGCGCGGATGCGCGCGATCTGCGCCTCGCTGAACCCTTTCTCCGTCAGCCGCTCCACGCGCTTGCCATGCGTCTTGCGCGAGCCGAGCGCCCCCACATAGAAACATTCCGCCGCCAGCGCGGCTTCAAGCGCGGGATCGTCGATCTTGGGATCATGCGTGAAACAGGCGACGGCGCTGAAGCGGTCGAGCCGCATGTCCGGCAGGACGTTTTGCGGCCAGTCGGCGATCAGCACGTCGCCGGGAAAACGATCGGGCGTGGCGAAAGCCGTGCGCGGATCGATGACCGCCAGATCGAAGCCCGCAAGCCGCGCCATGGGCGCCAGAGCCTGCGTGATATGCACCGCGCCGACGGCGAGGATGCGCACGGGGGGAACCTGCACGGTGAGGAACCAGCTCGCGCCCGCATGATCGACCGTGGCGCTCTTGCCGGAGCGGAACGCCGCCTCCAGCGCCTCGGCCATCGGATCGGCGCCGACGTCGGCGAGCTTCACGAGACGCTGCGCGCCGGTGGACAGTTCCGTCACGAGCGCGCAGGCGCGCCGGCCGGCGCGTTCTGCGTTCATGGCCGCAAGGATGTCGAGGCGCATCAGTCCACCTTCTCGACATAGACGCGGATGCGCCCGCCGCAGGAGAGCCCCGCGCGCCAGGCCGTTTCGTCCTGCACGCCGAATTCGAGCATGCGCGGGCGCCCGTCCGCGATCACGTCCATCGCCTCGGTCACCACCTCGCCCTCGACGCAGCCGCCGGAGACCGAACCCAGAAAAT
>CAIXDD010000077.1 GCA_903918155.1 uncultured Hyphomicrobiales bacterium | reverse complement strand
GGGCGCGCCGCCGCGCCGCTCGCCATGAGCTTGCCCCTGAGTTTGTCCCTGACCTTGCCCTTCGCCGGGCTTCGCGCCGAACTTGCGCTTGTCGTCGAACCTGCGCCCGCCTTCGCGCCGACGCTCGCCCGGCTGGCCGTCGCCCGCCGGCGCGCCCTCGCCGCCTTGCGGCTGGCGGTTCCTGTTGCGCGGCCCGCCCGGCGCCCCGCCGCGACGATGCTCGCCGCGATGGTGGCGGAACGGCCGCCACACTTCGATCTCCTGATCCGCCGCCGGCTCGCCGGCGTCCGCGGTCTGCGCGGCCTCAGCCGGCGCGTTTTCTTGATCAGTCTCTTGCGCGGCCTCTTGCGCAGTTTCTTGCGCTTCAGCCGGCTCTTGTGCGCTCTCTTGCGCAGGCTCTTGCGCGGTTTCTTGCGCGGTTTCTTGCGCGGCTTCTTGCGCTTCGGCCGTCTCGGCCGCCGGCGCCTCGGCGGGCTCTTGCGCAATCTCTTGCGCGCTCTCTTGCGCGCCCTCCTGCGCCGTTTCTTGCTTGTCCTCTTGGGCGTCGGCGGCGGGCGTCAGGGGCGCGGTGGGCGCGGCGGCCAGCAGGGGGACCGTGATGGCCGGGCCCTTGCGCGTCTCGACCGCATAGCCCAGCGATTTCAGGATCGAGGCGAAAGCCTCGCCCGAACAGCCCACCAGCGAGGTCATGGCGACCGTCACCACGAATCCGTCGCCGTCGGCGGCGCCGGCCGGCGGTTCGCCGGGCGTGACGCCGGGGCGATAGGCGATGGCGGGGCGGATGAGATCGGCCAGCCGCTCCAGAATGTCCACGCGCACGGCGCGCTCGCCGCACACGCGGAAGCCGGCGGCCAGATAGAGCCCGCGCGGCGCGTCCTTGTCGGCGGGGATCGAGGTGCGCCCGGACGCCGCCAGATGCGGCACTTCGTCAAAACCCTTCACGGCCTCGATGCCGCCGTTCTTCAACGCCCAGAGCTGGGCGGCGAGCGCGCGCGGCGCGGGCTTCAGCAATTGCTGGACATAAATGTGATGGGCGCCGAAACGCAGCCCGAGCTTGCGCAGCGCGGCGCGCGCGGTCTGGTCCAGCGACTTGATGTCGTTGGCGACCTTCCCGCGTTCGAGCACGCCCAGCGACTCGCCCACCTGAAAGGCGACGCCGCGCGCAAGGCCTTCGAGCCCCTCGCCCGCTTCGAGTTCGCTCAACGGCCCCAGCAGTTTCTTCACATGCTGCGCGAGCCAGAGATCGAGCCGGCGCTGCACCATCTCGAGCGCCCCGCCCGACAATTGCTCGTCGGCCAGCAGGCGCACGCGCGGGCTGAGGATATGGTCGCCTGCGGAAATCTTGCCGACGCTTTCGCCCAGCCAGCGGATCGTGCCGTCGAGCGCGAGCACGAAGGCCTGGTCCACGGCGTCGTTGACGCGCTGGGCGCGGCCCTCGATTTCGCTGGCGAGCGCCTTTTGGGCGGCTGCGGTCAGCGTGCGCTGGGCCTCGCCCTCCGCCTGGGGATCGGGCGTGAACCGGAAGCCATGCAGCGCTCCGACATGTTGTCCCTCGACGAGCACGTCTCCCGCCCCGGTGATTTCCGCTTCCAGCATTGCGTTCTCTCTCAATCGACGCATGAGCACGCTGGTTCGCCGGTCGACGAACCGATGGGTCAGGCGCTCGTGCAGCGCGTCGGATAAATTGTCCTCTACCTGACGCGTGACGCCCTGCCAATGCTCCGGATCGCGCAACCAGTCCGGACGGTTGGCGATGAAGTTGAACGTCCGCACCTGGGCGATGCGCGCCGACAGGGCGTCAATGTCCCCGTCCGTGCGGTCGAACGCCGATAATTGGGTCGAAAACCAGTCGTCCGGGCACCGGCCGGCCCGCACGACGAAGCCGAACAGGGTGTGGACAAGATCCGCATGGGCGGCCGGCGAGAGCTTGCGGTAGTCGGGAAGCTGGCAGGCCTCCCACAGGCGCTGCACGTCCGCCCGCGTGGCCGCCGCCTTGCGCACGCCGGGATCGCGGGCGAGCATCTCCAGCACGATCACGTCCTCCCCCAGAGGGGGGCGCGCGAGGCCGGGCTCGGGCGGATCGCGTTCGAGGGAGGCCTGCAGGGC
>CAIXDD010000076.1 GCA_903918155.1 uncultured Hyphomicrobiales bacterium | reverse complement strand
CTCCACGCGCCATTCGCCGCCGGCGCCATGCATCGCGTCGGCGCCGGCGTGATGATCCTCGTGTGTCCTGAAGAGCGGCAGCACGTCGTCCCAGCCCCAGCCGGGCAGGCCCATCTGGCGCCAGCCGTCGTAATCGGCCGCCTGTCCGCGCATGTAGATCATGCCGTTGATCGCCGAACATCCGCCCAGCGTCTTGCCGCGCGGATAGGCGATGGCGCGTCCGTTGAGTCCGGCTTCGGCCTGCGTGCGCATCATCCAGTCGGCGCGCGGATCGCCGATGGCGAACAGATAGCCGACGGGGATGTGCAGCCAGATCCAGTCGTCCTTGCCGCCGGCCTCCAGCAAGAGCACGCGCGCGCCCGGCTCCGCGCTCAGGCGATTGGCGAGCACGCAGCCGGCGGAGCCCGCCCCCACGATGACGTAATCATACTCGCCCGCGTCCACGCTCGCTTGTTCGCCCATGCGCGCCTCCCGCCGCGCCACCATAAGGACGCGCAGGGGCGCTGGAAAGCGCTGCGCTTCAGGTTGCCAAGGCATTGCGGGGCTGCGATGCAAAAGGATGGCTCTCTCCGCCGATCTCCCGCCGCCGCAGGACTCCGCGCCACCCGAAGGCGGCCTCGCCCGGGTTCTGGGCGTGTGGTCTTTGACCATCTATGGGGTGAGCGTGGTGGTGGGCGCGGGCGTCTATGTGGCGCTTGGACAGGTCATCGCGCGCGCAGGCTCGGCGGCGCCGCTGTCCTTCTTGCTTGCGGGGCTCGCGGCGGCGCTGACGGGCCTGTGTTACGCCGATCTCGCCAGCCGTTGGCCCCATGCGGCGGGCGCCGCGCTCTTCGTGGAGAAGGGCTTCCGCTCCCCGTTGCTGGGGCGCCTCACGGGCCTGGCGCTGACGCTTGCGGTGGGCGTGGCGGCGGCGTCCATCGCCAGCGGCGCGGTGAAATTCGCGGCCGTCTTCTTGCCGATTCCCTCATGGCTCGCCTTGAGCGCGCTGATCCTCGCCTTCACGGGCCTTGCCGCGTTGGGCGTGCGCGAGAGCACGCGTTTCGCCGCGCTCATCGGCGTGCTGGAGATCGGCGGGCTTCTGGTCGCGGCTGCGGCGGGCGTCTGGCGCGCGCCCGAACGCGATCTCGCCGTCTTCCTTCCGCAGGACGCCGCGCAATGGAGCGGCGTGGGGTCGGGCGCCTTCATCGCTTTCTTCGCCTTCATCGGCTTCGAGGCGCTCGCCAATATGGGCGAGGAGACGCGCGATCCCGCGCGCGCGACGCCGCGCGCCATCCTCGGCGCGGTGGCGATCAGCGTCGTGCTGTACGTGCTCGTCTCCGGCGCCGCGATATGGGGCGGGGGCGCAGGACATGACAATCCGCTGCTCGCCTTGTTCGAGGGGCGCGCCGCGTTCGCCTTCGCGCTCGTCGGCGTGCTGGCGGTCGCCAACGGCGCGCTGGTGGAGATCGTCATGCTCGCGCGGCTTTATTTCGGCATGGCGCGTCAGGGTCGCGCGCCGGCGATCTTCGCGCGGGTCCATGCGCGCACGCGCACGCCGCTCGCAGCGACGCTGGCGGCGGGCTGTTTCGTCCTGGCGGTCGCGCTGTTCTTGCCGTTCGAGCGATTGCTGGTTCTCTCCAACATGCTCACGCTCGCCGTCTTCACGGCGGTCGATGTGGCGGCGATGCGCGTGCGCGGCGATCCGCAGGCGCCGCCCTCCGCCATGCGCGCGCCCGCCTTCGCGCCGCCCATGGCCGCGCTCGTGTGCGCGGGGCTGGCGCTGTCCGAATTTTTCTAGGCGCGGCGCGCCCGTTTTGCGCGGCGAGGAAGCGGGTTGATTCTTTCGTCGTATTTTGCGACACCTTGCGGGCTCGGGCGTTCGGCTTCAAAAAAACAACAGAACGTGCGGAGCGGCGAGGAAGGGGGAGGTCAGCAGAGAATTTGCGCAGTCGCATTCCCGGTTCACGGGCCAAGGTCAGGCTGAAGCTTTCGCTTCAGCGGGACGCGACGTCGAGCGAATGATTTGCGACAAACGCCAATGCGCCTCACCCTCCGAGACAACGCCCCGGAATCCCCGACATTCGTCGCCCTCAGCCTCGCGCTGTTCGTTTTCCTGTCGCTGGCCTCCATGATGACGGCCGCGCAGCCGCGCGGCTACGATGAAGCCTGCCTGCGCGCGACTCCGTTCGAGCTGGTGGAATCGGCGCTTGCGCCGGCGTCCCCCGCCCAGGACGACACCTGCTGCGACGATGCGGCCGCGGTCGCGGCCGACAGCCTGCGCAATTTCGATTTCGCCCTGCCCGGCGACGTGGTGGTCTTTGGCCGCGCCGCGGCGTCCGCCAGCGGTTTTGACGCACGCGGTCCGCCGGGGCTGGCGTAAACGAGGGCCCACAAGGGCCCCAGGGCCGCGCAGGCGGCCTCTCCAAGTCGTAGGAAACGAGACAGACCAAGGAAGGACCCTGCTCCGGCCGCGCGCCGCGAACCAGGGGCCGAAAGGCGGGTAAAATGGAAGTCAGCATGCTCGACGCGGCCGGTTCGGCCTTCGTCATGATCGCAGACCCTTGGCGTCTGCTAATGTTGTTTTCCGGGGTGATTCTGGGCCTTGTGCTCGGCATTCTTCCCGGCATCGGCGGCCTCGCGGGCACCGCGCTGCTGCTCCCCTTCACCTTCAACATGGACCCCGTGGCGGCCATGGCCCTTCTTCTGGGCCTGGGCTCGACGACGGCGACGGGCGATCCGATCCCGGCCATTCTGTTCGGCGTGCCCGGCGGCGCAGGTTCTGCGGCGACCGTGCTCGACGGCCTGCCGATGGCCAAGCGCGGCGAAGCCAGCCGCGCGCTCTCGGCGGCCTACATGTCCTCCATGATGGGCGGCGTCTTCGGCGCGATCCTGATGGGCGTCTCATTGCCCATCCTGCGGCCGATCATGTTATATATAGGTAGTCCAGAGCTCTTATCTTTCGCAGTGCTCGGCATTTCGATGGTGGCCGTGCTCTCGGGCAACACGCCCCTGCGCGGCCTCACCGTCGCCGGCCTCGGCCTGCTGATCTCCATGATCGGCTCCGATCCGCAGACCGGCACGCTGCGCTGGACGCTTGACACGCTCTACCTGTGGGAAGGCCCGCCGCTCGTTCCGATCGTGCTCGGCCT